>CAMLTY010000109.1 GCA_946486465.1 uncultured Mycoplasmatota bacterium | reverse complement strand
CTTCATCAATAGAGTTACTCATTCCTTTTAAAATACCCCAAGCGATACAAGGAGAATAGGCAACTATTATACTTGGTCCATTATATTTTTCAGCTTCTAGCATTACTTTAACTGTAGCAGCAGGGTTAGCACCAAGAGATATTGCACCTACATAAACATTAGGATTAGTTAGAGCAATCTTTAAAAGGTCTTTCTTAGCAGTCTTTTTACCTGATGAAGCAAATTTTGCAACTGCTCCCATTCTACTAGATTTACTTGCCTGTCCTCCTGTATTAGAATAAACTTCTGTATCAAGAACTAAGATATTAACATTTTCTCCACTGTTTAGAACATGGTCTATTCCATTATAGCCAATGTCATAAGCCCATCCATCTCCTCCTACAGCCCATAAAGAAATAGGCATAATATATTTCTTTAGAGATTTTAAAGGCTTAATCTTAGTATGAGGAATAACAGAAAGTAAAGCTTTAGCAGTATCTACATTAATATCATTAACATAGTCTAAATAGATATCTTTTTCTTCTTCATCTACTTTAGAAATATTTTCATTTATTATATTCTTTAATTGATTTTTCTTTACTTCATCAGCTATTTTCATACCAAAACCAAACTCAGCATTATCTTCAAATAAAGAATTAGCCCATGGAACACTATAAGGAGTAGATGGACTAGAGGCACCATATATTGATGAACATCCTGTAGCATTTGCAATTACAAGTCTATCTCCAAATAATTGAGTTAAAAGTTTCAAGTATGGAGTTTCACCACATCCAGCACATGCTCCACTAAACTCAAATCTAGGAGTTTTAAACTGACTACCTTTAACAGTACTAACACTCATTACATCTTTTTCAGATACCTCATTAAATAAGTATTCAGACTCTTTCAAAGTAATATCATTAACTATTTTTTCTTTACTTACCATTTCTAAGGCTTTAGCACCCTTCTTACCAGGACAAATATTAGCACATAAACCACAACCAGTACAATCTTTATAACTAACAGCAATAGTAAATTTTAAGTTATCACCTAAATGACTATCTAAAAGTTTATCATTTAAACTAGTAGGAGCTTTCTCTACTTCTTCTTTATCTAGTAACATCGGTCTTATAACAGCATGAGGACAAACTAGGGAACATAAGTTACAACTAATACAGTTTTCACTGATTATTTTAGGAACAACTTCACTTATATCACGTTTTTCAAGACGAGAAAGTCCTCCATCAACAGTACCATCAGGTCTATCTAAGAAAGCACTAACAGGAAGAGTATCTCCTTCTCTTTTATCAATAATATCAAACAAGCTAGAACTAACTTCACTTACCTCTACATAGTCATCACTATTTTCATCTATCTTAAGTAAATGAGTTGTATTAATAGCATTATCAACTGCTTTTTTATTTTTCTCTGCTAGATTATTTCCTTTAAGTTTAAATCTACTATCAAGATTATCTTTCATTTTATTAATAGCATAATCACTATCAAGAATATGACCAAATTTAAAGATTAAAGCTTCCATAATAGCACTTATCTTATTACCAAGTCCTTCTTTCTTAGCCACTTTATAAGCATTAACTACATAGACTTTAATATTATTATCAAGGATATATTTCTTATCTTCACTACTTATCATAGAAATAATCTCATCATCAGTCTTACTACTATTAAGAAGAAATACTCCATTCTTTTTAATTTTATTAATAAATCTAAACTTAGTAAGATAAGCATCTTGTGTACAAACTAACAATTTAGCTTTTCCTACATAATAAGTAGATCTAATAGGAGTCTTAGAAAATCTTAAATGACTAAGAGTAACGCCACCTGACTTTTTAGAATCATATTGGAAATACCCTTGCACATAAGCATCAGTAGAATCTCCCGTTATCTTCATTAAATCTTTACAAGCTGAAACCATTCCATCACTACCATAACCATAAACAAGAAAAGATGTTTGGCCTCTATGAGGTAAATTAAAGTCTTTATCATAAGGAATACTTAAATTAGTAACATCATCATCTATTCCAATAGTAAAGTTATGATTAATAGTCTCTAAATTATCATATATAGCTTTTATCATAGATGGAGTTGTATCTTTACTAGATAATCCATATCTACCACCTACTACTTTAATATTACTACCTAATGACTTAATAATATTATCTACATCAAGGAATAATGGTTCTCCTATACTTCCTGCTTCTTTAGTTCTATCTAGTACTGCAATCATTTTAACTGTTTTAGGAATACTCTTTAAGAAATATTCTCTTGAGAAAGGCCTATACAAATGTACTTCAACTACTCCAACTTTTTCTCCGTTGTCATTTAAGTAATCTACTACCTCTTTAATAGTCTCACAAACACTACCCATTGCAACTATTACTTTAGTAGCATCTCTTCTTCCATAATAGTTGAATGGTGCATAGTTTCTTCCTGTTATTTTATTAACCTCCTGCATATATTCGTTAACAATATCAGGTAATTCTAAATAATATTTATTTCTA
>CAMLTY010000108.1 GCA_946486465.1 uncultured Mycoplasmatota bacterium | reverse complement strand
ACTAAAGATAAAATAATTTATGAAACAGATAAGACTACTAACGATTTATCAGATGTTATATCGAAGGATTTAAAGAGAAGAGGTATGAAGTTTGTAGGAAGTACCATTATTTATTCTTATTTACAGTCGATAGGCATTATTAATTCACACGATAAAGACTGTTCATTTTATAAGAAATACATAAATTAATATTTTGCATATACTATAAAGATTAATATTTTTAATAGGTAGTGATACTTATGGAGAAAATAGTTTTTAATGTTGGCCCTTATAGTTTTACAACATCTGCTTTTTTAATAGGTCTTTTATTAGTCCAAGAACTATCTATAGAAGAACAAGATAGTATTGGTAACTGGTTACAATTAGTTGGTCTTACTATGCAAACATATGCTTCTCAGCAAATTACAATTGATGCTAGTAAAATTGATAATAAAGATAAAAGTAATGATGGCTCTGATATTGAAAAGTTAAAGAAAACTATCAAAGATATAGAAGAAGAATTAGATAAGATTTATTGTGAAAAATAGTGAAAAATTTATTTTATTTCTTATGTTCTTGTTTAGGATGTTTTCTCTATGATATAATTTTTCTTGGAGGGAATAAGATGCAGTTTTATAATTTAGATCACGAAGCTACTCTTGAAGACTTAAAAAAATTTAATTACCCTAATCAAAAGATAGGTGTAATTGCTCATATCGAAAACCAATATGGAGAAATTTTACTACAACAAAGAGGAATGAAATCACGTGATGAAAATGGTCTTTATGAAGATATAGGTGGTAAAGTAGAAAGAGAAGATGTGAACTTTTTATCAGCAATTAAGCGTGAAGTAGAAGAAGAAGCAGGTGATGAAATTAATTTATCCTTTAGTGATTCTATAGGAATTTATCATTGCTATAAAAATAATATTAACTGGATTTTTGTAATCTATTTTGTTAAATATATTGATGGAAATTTTAAAATAATGGAAAAGGATAAGTGTGTTGATTATCATTTTTTTAAATATGATGAGGCAATTAAATCAGAACTTGTTACTGAAAGTTGTAAATATTTAATAAAAAGTATAAAGAATGTTAGGAGATGAATTATGTTAGAAGTTAAAGACTTAAAGAAGAAGTTCGTTAAGTATAATGCTAAACGTAAAAAAGAAGAGTTTTATGCTGATAATGGTATTAGTTTTAAAGCGAAAGATGGAGAAATCATCGGAATATTAGGACCAAATGGGGCAGGCAAGACAACGCTACTTAGAATGATTGCAGGAATCCTTGAACCTACTAGTGGTACTATTTCTTTTGGAAAATTAGATTATCTTCATAATGAGATAGAAATTAAGAAAAATATTGCCTATCTATCAGGTAATACTAAACTATATAATACTTTATCACCATATGAGTTATTAAAAATGTGTGGAAATATTTATGGTGTAGATGAAGGTAAATTAGAGGATAGAATAAAAGAAATATCTGAAAAATTAAATATGGATAGTTTTCTATATAACAGGATTGAAAACTTATCAACAGGACAGACTCAACGAGTTAATATTGCAAGATGTTTAGTGCACGATCCTAAATACTATATTTTAGATGAAGCGACTAGTGGACTTGATATTATTTCTAGTCAAATTATTTTAGACTTTATTAAAGAAGAAAAGAAACGTGGGAAGATAATTTTATATTCTACTCACTATATGGAAGAAGCTGAAAATATTTGTGATAATGTTATTATGATTAATAAAGGTATTGTAATTAAAGAAGGTACTCCTAGTGAAATAAAAAAATCTACTAAAACTACTAATTTAAGAGATGCTTTCTTTACTTTAATAGGAGGTGTTTCTAATGAGTAATTTAGGTAATATTTTAAAGAAAGAATTAAGAGAGATGTTTCGTGATAAGAAATCTCTTATGATGATGTTAATTATTCCTATTTTAATACCTGCTTTAGTAATAGGAATGTCTGCTTTATTTGAAGCACAAACTAATAAGCCTATAACTGATTATAATAAAATAGGTTTTGATTATGAATTAAGTGAGATGGAAAAAGATATTGCAGATAATTTAGATATTAAAGTTATTAGTGGAAGTACTGAAGAGTTAGAGGATAAGTATAGTAATGGAGAAATAGATTTATATGTTACAAAAGATAGTAGTACTTATACTATAAATGGTGAAGATAATGAGACTAGTACTTATGCTACAAGTTTAATGGATACTTATTTTGCTACTTATAAAGAAGCATTACAAACTAATTATTTGGCTAGTAATAATATAAATCCTACTGATGTTACTTCTATTATTACTGTTAATAAAGATATTAAAGAAACAGAAAACTTTTATGGTAATTATATTGTAAATTATGGTTTTCTCTTTATAATTATGGCTATTACTATATCTGCAACATATCCTGCTACTGATACAACAGCAGGTGAAAAAGAAAGAGGAACACTTGAAACACTACTTACTTTTCCAATTAAAAGTAGAGATATAATTGTTGGTAAGTTCTTAAGTGT
>CAMLTY010000107.1 GCA_946486465.1 uncultured Mycoplasmatota bacterium | reverse complement strand
AATCCCTTTATTTATAAGGGTTTCTTGGAGGGGTTGAATAAATCGGTATCAACCACCCGATACGACTAGAAGAAAAATCTTTTTGATTATCATTTTTATTCATAACTTTCACATCCTCTATTCTGCATTTTCTTGTGCTAACTCATATAATTCTTTTTCATCTTTAATAATTCTTATTAATTCTTCTTTAGTTGGTAAGTAAGTTAAATATTTAGAAGCATATACATTTTTTACATTATCACCTAAAGTCATTTCTACAACTGCATCATCTTTATCTGCACACAATAAAATTCCAATAGGATCATTTTCTCCTTCAATCATTTGTGTCTTTTTATAATAATTAACATACATCTGCATTTGTCCGATATCCTGATGTGTTAATTTGCCAATTTTCAAATCTATTATAACAAAGCATTTAGCTAATCTATTATAAAATATTAAATCTGGATAATAGTATTCTGCTCCTATTTTTATACGTTGTTGATTAGCAACAAATGAAAATCCTCTGCCTAATTCTAACAAGAATTCTGTTAAATGAGATAATAGAGCTCTTTCTAAATCAGTTTCTAAATAATTTTTGTTTTCTTTTAAACCAACAAACTCAAAAATATAAGGTGTTTTTAACAATTCTTCCGGTTGCTTTTCTATTTTTCCTACTTTAGCATCCTCTAAAATTTTTCCCTTATCTGGTGATATTAAATATCTGTCATAAAGTTTTGTATTAATTTGCCTACTAAGTTCTCTATAGCCCCAATTAGATTTAATAGCTTCCCTTTCATAAAATTCTCTTTCTTCTTTCCTATCCACTTTAATTAATTCTTGAAAATGAGACCAACTTAATTCAATCGGCACTGCCGACCAAATTGGATATAGTTGATAAAACTTTCTCATTCTCCTAAGACTAACTGGAGAAAATCCGCTTCCAAATTCATTTGTTAATCGAGCAGACAATGCATCTACAATTTTCTTACCATAACTAGCTTTTGTACTATTTTCAGATAGCTCGTATGTAACTTTCCCAACATACCAATAAACTTCTATCATTGTTGTATCAATATGCTTTAACATTTTTGTACGAGCAGTTATTATTCTTTCTTTAATATCTTTATAAATACTTTCAATATCTATTAATTCATAATCATTATTTTTCTTAATAAGAGTGGTTTCTTTCATATTATAATATAATCCTTTCTATAAAAACAATTAAAATGTGTAAAAACTGAATTTTATTATTTCTTTATTTTATAATGGGTCAGAGATGATTTAACATAAATGTGGCTCCCCCATTGCACTACTTGTTTATTTTCATTCATCAAAATCACCTCCTTCACCTATTATTATTCATCTTATATCTTTTAACTTCCTATTTTCTTCTTTCTGAACTTGTGCAATTTTTGCATAAGTTGAACTTTTACTTAATTCATCTTTATAAAAGACAATATCTTGATTTTGATTTATTAAATTATCGATTTGTATCAGCTCCTTTGTTTTTTTTGTTAACATCAATATACTACATTTTTTACCAAATACCAGAAAATTAGTAAATACTAAACCTTAGACTTTCTTTCAGCATAACTTATGTTGGAAATTACGACGGAAGTTTCTGCCCTAAGTTCACATTCTTTTAAAATATTATTTATGTTGTCTGTGATTGTACTTCTAGCAGAGTTTATGTAATAAATTGTCCCATAACATCCTCATCTTATATTGCTATATATAATATTGCACTTTTTTAATCAATTATCAAAAATGCGTAAAAACAAAATTTTATTATTTCCTTATTTTATAAGGGCTTAGAGGTGGTTTGGCATAAATGTGGCTCGCCCATTGCACTATTTGCTTATTTTCATTCATTTAAACCACTTTCCTTTTCTATCATTTTGTTGAAACCAACAAAATGACCAAGCACATTAAATTTACTATTTTTACTTTTAATTACAGGTTAGCTTGTTAACCTCAACAATCCAATTATTTCTTCATATTGTATTTATTTTATCAAATTAATTTAATTTAGTCAGCCTCGACGACCGAATTTTATTAAACTTCATTACTATTAGGTAAAGACTTCATCATTAAACCTATTTAAATATTAAATGTATTTTTCTAATTCATATATCCTTAATTTCCAGATTTTTTATCATTTAATTTATTATTTTCTTCTAAATATTTCTTATAGAATTCATCCATAGAAGAAATATATTCTTGATCTTGGATAACTCTATATTTTTCATACTCTCTTTCTGCTTTGTCTACTGCTTCTTTATGAGAAATACTTCCTGCATTACTTAATACTTTTTTTCTTCTAAACTTTAATAAATCATCTGTTGCATCAATCCAATTTTTCATAGTCATAACATGTCTTTCTTTCGCTTCATCTTCGGCAAATACTAAAAATAAATTAGTTAAATCATTTAATTAAGATAGTTCTTCTTCAGTTAAATAATTTTTAGCAATACTTACATCATATTTATATATTAAACCATCTGGAGAATTCTTCCATGTTGGTTGTTCTAAATGACACGGTTTTATCATCGTTAATT
>CAMLTY010000106.1 GCA_946486465.1 uncultured Mycoplasmatota bacterium | reverse complement strand
ATGCTAGAATTAGGTGGAAATGATGCTTTCATCGTTATGAATGATGCTGATATGGACCTAGTTATCGATGAAATGGTATGGGGAAGACTTTATAATACAGGACAAGTATGTTGTGCTAGTAAAAGATTCTTAGTTCAAAAAGATGTTAAAGATGAATTTATTAGACGTGCTGTTGAAAAGATAAAAACTCTAAAAGTTGCCATGCCACAACAAGAAGATGCCGATATTGGTTGTCTAATCAATGAAAAAGCTGCCATTAGAGTTCAAGACCAAATTAAAAAGACTCTTGAACAAGGAGCTAAACTTATTTATGGAGGAAGAAGAAATGGTGCTTTCTTAGAGCCAACAGTTCTTGATAACGTTACTCGTGATATGGACGTTATGAAAGATATGGAAATATTCGGACCAGTTATTCCTATATGTACGTTTGATACTGTTGATGAAGCCATAGAAATAGCTAATCAAAGTAGTTATGGACTATGTGGAAATATCATGACAAAAGATATGAAAACAGCTTTCAAAGTTGCTAATGCACTTGAAGTAGGAGGAGCAGTTATCAATGGAGCAAGTTTCTTCCGTGCTGCGGAAATGCCATTTGGTGGTTGGAAACATTCAGGAATTGGTAATGAAGGAATATCTACAACTCTAAAAGAAATGAGTAGAACAAAGACAATAGTCTTAAAGAATATATTAGATTAGATTTAAGTATTTTACTTAAGTCTTTTTCTTTTCTTGACAATTATATTGGAATTTCCAAAATGATTTAGATGCACTTGATAGTAAAACAACTTGCCAGTTCAGACAAGTTGTTAATTATTTTTGATTTTCAAATATTAACCCTTTATAATATTTCCAAGCAAGAACTCTAAAAGCTAACTTATCAATTAATCCTTCATCAATAGTTTTGTTATTTACGGCATCTTTTATATCATTAAAACTTTCTTCATAATCTGTTGTAATAATTAAATCATTACCTGCCATTATGGCTTTAACCGCTACATTATCAATAGAAGATACTGCACCCATCGCTAAATCATCACTAATAATAATGCCCGTAAATCCTAATTTGTTCCTAAGTAAGTTATGAATATTAGTAGAAAGTGATGCTGGATTGCTACTATCAATATTAGTAACAATATTATGACTCACAAGCACAGCTTCTGCTCCTTCATTAATACCAGCTTCAAAAGGAGGTAAATCATTCTTAACAATATCATCGTAAGTTCTATTATCAGTAACGCTTCCAGTATGAGTATCAGCATTATTACCATATCCTGGAAAATGTTTTAAAGTATAAGATACACCTAAACCTTTACTAGCATTAATAACAGTTTTAGCATAAGTACTAGTTAAATCTGTATTTTCACCTAAAGCCCTTTTATACATATAGTCACTAGAATTAGTAGAAACATCAACAACAGGTGCTAAATTCAAATTAAGCCCAAGCTCATTTAAGAGGATACTCTTATTAATAGTATCTTGTTTTATCTTATCAAAACCACCACTTAAGTATAAATCTCTTGGTGATTCAAATTTACTACTAGCAAGATTAGGATTACTACTAACTCTTACAACAGTTCCTCCTTCTTCATCAACTGCCGTTAATATTGGTACTTTAGATACATTTTGTAAATTATTAATCATATCTTTTACTTCTGGTTTCGTCTTATCCCTAAAATCCTTTTCAAAAAAGACATAGCCTCCAAATTGATAATTTTCTAATGTTTCAATAGGATTATCAGGATACCTTACAAGAAGTAATTGACTAATCTTTTCATCAAGAGACATAGTTTTTAACTTCTTAGCAGCAAAGATATAAAAATCCTTAAAAATACCATTATCTTGCCACTCACTAGGAATTCCTTCGCTATCACTAGTTCCATTAACAGTTTTATAACCTAAAACCTTATTATCTTGCTTTTCCTTATTCTTATTTAAAGAACCATCATACTCTAACTTAACAACTTCGCCAATTTCTAAACTATTATCATCCAGTCCAAAAGTATAAATAATATTATTACTATCTTGCACTGTAAAAGTACCATCATTAACACCAATAACAGTAGCAGTTAAAGTTTTAGGAGTACTTTTGTTATCACTAAAGTTGCAACCAATAACAATACCCCCTATAACAAGAATTAAAAGTATAATAGAACCACCAATAATTTTCTTCTTCATAAAATTCACCTCATCACTACTAACATTATATAATTATTTTATAACTAATATGAAAAATTATTTAATAATATTGACTTAGACTAGACTCTAAATGCTATTATAATTACGAAGGGAAGTAATAATATGACAATAAAAGAAGTAGCCGAAAAATTTAATATGACTAATGATACACTAAGATATTATGAAAAAGTAGGTTTAATTGGTCCAGTTAAAAAGAATAGTAGCGGAATTAGAGATTATAGTGATAATGACTTAAGAAGAATAGAGTTTATAAAATGTATGCGTAGTGCAGGTCTATCTATTGAGATATTAAAAAAATATGTTGATTTATATGAAAAAGGAGATAGTACTAAATTAGAACGTCAACATCTATTAGAA
>CAMLTY010000105.1 GCA_946486465.1 uncultured Mycoplasmatota bacterium | reverse complement strand
GTATTTACGTTTAACAATAATTGATTTTATTGCAAAATATAAACACGACTTTATTAGTGTTAACTAACCAGAACTTATTATCAGTATCTTCTCTTAAATAATCTTCATAAACTGATGAGAATTCTAATATCTTTTCATGCTTTAAAAGTTCTCTTGCAATTACAGCCATATCATAAGCACTTGAATAGTGTCCTTCTTCATCAAGTCCTGTACAGTTTTTAAAGAAAGTATTTTTAAGACCTAATTCTTTTACTTTTTTATTCATCATTTCTACAAACTCTACTTCACTTCCGGCAATAAACTCAGCCATAGCGACAGTTGCATCATTAGCACTTGCCATCGATATACCTTTCATCATATCTTCAACAGTCATCTCTTCTCCTGTTGTTAAATAGATTTGACTTCCTCCCATACCTGAGGCATTTGCACTTGCTGTTACTTTATCACTCCATTTAATTTTACCTGCTTCAATAGTCTCCAATATAATAATCTGAGCGACCATTTTAGTCATAGAGGCAACTGCTACTTGTTCATCTTTATTTTTTTCAAAGATTATCTCTCCTGTAGTAGCATCCATTAAAACACCAGCAGTAGCATTAGGTATAAGTGAAGTATCAGTATTATTTTCACTATTTGTATTTTCTTCAGTCTCAGTACTATTTTTAGTAGTATCTTCATTTAAAGTATTATTCTTTTTATCATTTGTATCTGTGGTATTATTTTCTATATCAGTAGACTCTTCATTAGTATTAGATTCTCTATTTTCAGTAATATTTTCATCTTGTATTTCTGTATTATTATTTATCTCTTCTGCTTTTACTAAACAAGGTATTAAAAGAATAGATAACATAATTAATAGAATTACCTTTTTCATTAAATCAACTCCTAATAAAAGCTATGCTATCTTTTTTTAAATATGATTATCTAATTTATATTAAAATCTCTATGAATATGATATTATGGTATTAATAAAGATTAAATATAATAAAATTAAGTAAGGTGCATATTTATGAAAAAAATTATTATTATTTTAAGTAGTATTGTTGTTATTATTTTTATTATCCTTATGATTTTCTTATTTAATACAAATAGTAAAAATAAAGATATTGATAATGTTAAAGATAAGGAGACTACAGAAAAAGTTAAAGAAAAAGAAGATAATGAATTTAGTAAGTTATCTTATTATAAGAAGGAAAATCTAGATAGATATAAAGCTTACAAAACAATTAATCCAGATTTAAGTATTGAAGATATTGTAACAAGAGTTAATTTAAATTTAGATAAAGAAATATATACTGATACTAGGCCTTCCACTAATTTAAATACTAACTACTTACTTGTTAATAAGTTTAATTACTTAGATAGCAATTATATTCCAGAAAATCTGGAACTACTTAATAATAGTTATGCTAAAAGTGGTATTTATCTAGTTAAGGAAGCGAAAGATAATATTGAAAGATTAATAGACAAAGCCAAAAATGATGGTATGAATATTAGAGTAATCTCTGCTTATAGGTCTTATTCATATCAAGAAAACTTATATAATAATTATGTTAAAAATGACGGTGTAGAAAATGCTGATACCTACTCTGCTAGGCCAGGATATTCTGAACATCAAACAGGATTAGTTGTTGATGTAACAAGAGCATTTGATGACTTTAATAATTTTGAGAATACTAATGAATATAACTGGATGTTAGAAAATGCTCATAACTATGGATTTATCTTAAGATATCCTAAAGATAAAGAAGATATTACTACTTATAGTTTTGAAGCTTGGCATTATCGCTATGTAGGTGTAGAACTTGCACAAAAAATAAAGGCTAGTAACCTAACCTTTGATGAATATTATGTAAGATATTTAGAAAGTAATAATAATTAGTATAAAAAATCATCTAAGATACTTGCATAAAAGTTGCTTATGTGATAAGATGTATATGTAAAAGAAATTTGCATAAAATATAAAAGGAACACTTAATATTGCAGTGTTGAGTGTGCCTCTAATTAATTGTTTTTTTATTAGATCCACTTAAACATCGCTTGAGTTAGGTGGATTCTTCTATTTTAAGGTGCAAATCATAAAGAGCATTAAAATTTCTTGAAGAAATAGCATAATTACTAGAGACAGAATTAAAAAATCCTTCTTGTTCATTATAAGCCTCCTTTCTGAGGCTTCACCCAACTATTAAATGTCCCTATAAATATAGTATCATATTGATTCCTATATAGCAAGATAAAATGTAATATAAAAGCTACGAATTTTCGTAACAATAATACTTACTAATAACTTAGCCTTTAACAAATATTATGTAAGATATTTAGAAAGTGATAATAATTAATATAAATTCATTTATGATACTTGCATAAAAGTTGCTTATGTGATAAGATGTATATGTAAGAAAAAAATTCATACACTATAAAAGGAACACTTAATATTCGCATGTTGAGTGTTACCATAATAAAAGTTGGTACCACCTAAATCATTGCTGAGTTAGGTGGTTTTCCTTTATATTAGTACTATAAATAGTAAGAATAGTAAAAGGAAGATAATCATTACTAAAGAAAAAATT
>CAMLTY010000104.1 GCA_946486465.1 uncultured Mycoplasmatota bacterium | reverse complement strand
AAGAAATACTTAATAGTTATAGTTTTGATGAACTTATTAATAAAGTTAAAAGTAAGAACCTAACCTACTCTAGACTTTCTAGGACTTTAATTTATATATTATGTGATTATACAAAGGTGCAAGCTAAAGAGTTTAAGAAAGTTAAGTATATTAGATTGTTAGGGTTTTCTAATAAAGGAAGAGATTATTTAAATAGAATAAAAAAAGATGTAGATATACCTATTATTAGTAAATTTACAAGAGAAAAAGATAAGATGTTAGAATATGAATATCAAATTACGAAGATATATTCTTTAGTTTTTGATAAAGATAAGGCTAAAAGCTTAATAGAAGCTGAATATAAGATGAAACCTATAAGGGAGTGATTGTTATGGATAATATGGTTAAAACAAAGAAACAAGGGCTTTTAATTGTTATTTCAGGTCCTTCTGGTTGTGGTAAGAATAGTATTATTAATGAATTATTAAAGATAAGAAAGAATACTTGGGTATCTATCTCTTGTACTAGTAGAGAACCAAGAGGTGAAGAAAAAAATGGTATTAACTATTATTTCTTGTCTAGAGAAGAGTTTGAGAATGATATTAATAATGATGAGTTCTTGGAATATGCAGAATACTCTGGTAATTACTATGGTACTCCTAAGAAATATATTAAAGAACACCTAGATAAAGGAGAAGATGTAATTTTTGAAATAGAGATTCAAGGAGCTTTAAAGATTAAAGAAAAGTTAGATGAGACTGTCTTTATCTTTATAATGCCACCTACTATGAAAGAGTTAAAAAGACGTCTTATAAATAGAAATACTGATAGCTTAGAGAAAATAGAAAAAAGATTTATTAGAGCCTATGAAGAGATAAATGAAATACCTAAATATAACTATGTAGTTGTTAATGATGATTTAGAAAAAGCTGTTAAAAAGGTTGATGCTATTTTAGAAGCAGAACGTCTCAGAGTTGATAGAATTGAAGAAGTTTATCTAGATAGTAAAGAAGAAAAAATCCATGAAGCTTTACTTGATGATGTTAAAGACTTTGATAATTCCTGTATAGAAATAAAATAAGCAAGGAATAAATCCTCGCTTATTTTTATATTTCTTCAATCTTCATTAAGTTAGTAATTCTCTTAGTTTCTGTATTAGGGAAACCTCCAGTAATTACAATTAAATCTCCTTCATTAAGTTCCATAAACTCTTTAGCTTTCTCTACACTCCTAGTTAATACTTCATCAGTTGTATCTAAGAAAGGTAATGTTCCAGCATAAACACCCCAGTTTAAAGCTAATCTTCTACCAGTTTTCTCATCAGTACATAAAGCAAGTATTGGAGCATCTGGTTTTAAGTTACTAATTACTCTTGCAGTTCTACCACTAATAGTAGCAGCACAGATTAATTTAGCGCCTAAAGCATCTGTACTAAGTACAACATTAGAAGCAATAGATTTAGTAATGTTATCTAAGCTTTCGATATCAAAAGCATAATCAAAACTTGCATATTTTTCAGTAGTTTCACAAATATGAGCCATAGCAGCAACTGTTTCAATTGGATGTTTTCCTACAGTAGTTTCACCACTTAACATAACAGCATCAGTACCATCTAATACTGCATTAGCAATATCACTAGTTTCTGCTCTTTTTGGACGAATATTATCCATCATTGTCTCAAGCATTTCAGTAGCAACAATAGATATTTTTCCAAGTCTTCTACAAGTATTAATCATTTGTTTTTGATAGATTGGAACCATTTCACTAGGAACTTCAGTACCTAAGTCACCACGTGCTACCATAACACCATCACTAACACTTAAGATATCTTCTAAGTTTTCAATACCTAAAGCACTCTCAATCTTACAAATAATTTGTAAATCTTCTCTACCATGTTCTTTTAAGATTTCTTTAACTTCTAATACATCTTCTTTAGTAGATACAAATGAAATAGCAAGGAATTCTCCACCATGTTCACATGCATAGATGATATCTTCTCTATCAGCATCACTAACATATGGAATATCTAGTTTTATACCAGGAACACTCATACTCTTACGGTTTCCTAATACTCCACCATCAATAATTTTACAAGTAACTCTATCTTCATATTTAGCGATAACTTCAAGTTTCATCTTAGCATTCTCTAATAAGATAATATCTCCAACATTAAGAGAATCAATAGCACTAGGATGATTAACAGAAAATCTCTCTTTAGTACCAGTAACAGGTTCTTTTACTATATCAATAGTCTCTCCTGGAACAAGTTCAATAGAATCGTTTTCCATAATTCCACATCTAAATTCTGGACCTTTAGTATCCCAAAGAATAGCTACGTTCATACCAGTTCTTTTTCTAACCTCACGAACTGAGGCACATGCTTTCTCTCTTTCTTCTATAGTAGCATGAGAAAAGTTAATTCTTGCTACATTCATTCCTGCTCTAACCATTTTTTCCATAACATCAGGTTCATTACTAGCAGGACCTATACTACAAACAATTTTTGTCTTTTTCATTATTTACTTCACTCCTTCTAATCAAGCTATATAATTATAGCATACCGCGGACGTTGTCCGCAACCTAAAAGAGGACCTCAAAAATATG
>CAMLTY010000103.1 GCA_946486465.1 uncultured Mycoplasmatota bacterium | reverse complement strand
GAGATAAAGATATTTATATTATCTCTGATGTTGGTAATTATGATATTACTTATAATATGCGAGGGATTGTTCATCATATGGGTCCAGATGAACATTTTCAGGATATAAAAAGAACAATACTTGCTTTATCTGGTTATCAAGAAAAAATAACTTTAATAATGCCTTTGTTGTATCAAGCAAGACAACATAAAAGAAAAGGAAGAGAATCACTTGACTGTGCCCTTGCTCTACAAGAATTAGAACATTTAGGAGTTAATCATATAATTACTTTTGATGCCCATGATCCTAATGTCTCTAATGCTATTCCAAATCTTCCCTTTGAAAACTTTTATCCTACAAATACTATTTTGGAAGAATTGTTACAGAATGAAGACTTAAAAGATATTTTAGTAATAAGTCCTGATATGGGAGCGATGGAGCGAGCAAGGTACTATGCAGAACTTTTAGATAGTGATGTGGGAGTTTTCTATAAAAGACGTGATTTATCAAGGGTTGTTAATGGTAAAAATTTGATAATTGAACATACTTATATGGGGAGTGATGTTAAAGATAAAGATGTTTTAGTAGTAGATGATATGATAGCATCAGGCTCATCTATGTTAGAAGTAGGGAAAATGTTAAAAGAAAAGGGTGCTCGGAAAGTATATTTTATTGCAACTTTCGCTTTATTTACAGAAGGGATAGAGGCTTTTGATAAAGGATATTTAGATAATATTTTTGATAAACTCTATACTACTAATCTTTCTTATATCCCAAAAGAATATAAAGATAAGCCTTGGTTTCATACAGTAGACTGTTCAATGAATATTGCGAAAATAATTAATGCTCTACATAATAAAGAATCTCTAACTCCTTTGTTAAATGGTAAAGAAAAAATATTAAAGTTAAGAGGTGAGAAAACTTTATGAAAATAGGAATCTTTGGAGGGAGTTTTAATCCTCCACATAAAATGCATAAGGAAATTGCTATAGAACTTATAAAAAAACATTATGTAGATAAAGTTATCTTTGTACCAACTGGTAGTAAATATAAATATAAAAATAATCTTTTAAGTGATAAAGTAAGACTTGATATGCTTAAGTTAATGTGTAAAGATACTAATAATTTGGAAGTTAGTGATTTTGAATTAAAAGATCATGTTGTCTATACTTACGAGACTCTAAATCACTTCAAAAATAAATATAAAGATGATGAGATATATTTTATCTGTGGAACTGATAATTTAAGTTATATAGATAAGTGGAAGAGGGGCGAAGATATTTTATCTAATAATAAATTATTAGTTATTAAAAGAGATACTTTTGATATTAATACCTTATTAGATAAATATAAAGACTATAAAGATAATATTATTGTTACAGATATAAAAGAAAATGAAATATCTTCTACTAAAATTAGAGAAATGATATATAATAATAAAAGAGTGAAAAATTATTTAGATAATAAAGTTTTAGATTATATAATAAGAAACAAGTTATATTGTAAATAAAGTATCACTCTAGAAAGTAAGTTGATACAATATGATAAGAAAAATAAGAATTAATCCTAACTGGCTTTATCATCAGGTGTGTTTTGAAAAATTGCCTAATATTTTAAAGAATAATGCTATTTTATCAAAACGTAGACAAGGCGATAATACAATTACTTCAAATGCTTGGAATGGATTAGATTATATTTCTTTATCAAAAAAAGATAAAAATTATATATGGAATAGTTCTTATCGAAGATTTATTTCCTCTTCATATGCATTTATATTTGATGAAATTGAAGCGATAGAAACAGAATATGTGGAAGATGATTATGAGTATTATCGGCTTATATCTAATCTGTCTTCTAATAAACGTTATTCAATATATGAAGATGAATATCAAGTTAAAGATGAAATTGCTATTGATAAAGTTATTGGTATAAAAATACCTGATACTAATATTAAGCATTATCCTAGAGAATTTTATGATAGAAAGGACTGTGCTATAGATGAAATTTTAAATATAATAGATGGTAAAATACAAGTACCATTTATTGATATTGATAATGAATTACAAATAGATAAGAAAGATATAAAAAAATATCTATTAGAAAGGTGAGATGATAAAAATGAACTTTAAAGAGATTATACATATTTTACAATTAGGACAAAAAACTATTGCGACAATGGAAAGCTGTACTGGTGGAGGAGTAGTTAATGCTATTACTAATTGTGAAGGTGCTAGTGAAATATTGAAATTTAGTGCGGTAACTTACTCTAATGAATATAAAGTTAAGATGGGAGTACCTAAAGAAGTTATTGATAAGTATACTGTTTATAGTATGGAAACAGCAATAGAGATGAGTAAAGCGATTAGTGCTTTTGCAGATAGTAATTATGGTATAGGAATAACTGGTAAACTTAATAGAAGTGACCCTAATAATCCATGTGGTGATGACAATACTGTTTATATTTGTATTTATGATAGAGATAATAATAAATTTTATAAAGAAAAGATGACTGTTAATAAAAAAGAGCGTGCCTTAAATAAAGAGCATATTATAGATAAGATTATAACAATGTTACTAGATATAATTAAGTAACATTTTTCTTAAAATTATGTTATTTATTTAAATAATAACTGAAAAAAAACAAGTTTTTTTATTAATACA
>CAMLTY010000102.1 GCA_946486465.1 uncultured Mycoplasmatota bacterium | reverse complement strand
AATTTTGAAAATTCGTTAAGTTTTAATATTAAATAATTTAAAGATTAACAATTATCTAGAAGAAAAATTTTCAAATTATAGATTGCCTTTTGAATATGAAGAATTAGAAAAAATAATTAAAGAAGAATATTTAAAATTAACTGGATTAGAACTTACAAAAGATAGTATTGGTAGATGTGATGACTTTAAGCATGGTGGTATGAGTTCTGGAGCTATATCAGGTGAGTTTTGGATAAATACAGCTTTGCCATTACTAAAAGAAAGGCTAAAAAATTTAAACTGACATATAAATAGAGAATATTTTCTAACACCTGAAATTATATTACTAGAATATTGTCATTATTTGGCAACACTTTCCTCTTGCTCATCTCTTCATTCTGTACTACAATGATTAAAATGGAGAAGAGCTATGGAAACCGATATAAAGAAGACAATTTTAAAAGAAGCTAAAGAATGCATTGAAAATGGAGATATAAATAAAGCAGAAGCTTTACTCAAAGGATATCTTGATTTTAATAATGACCCAGAAATATCAAGTACTCTTGCTAACATTTACACACAAAGAGGAAAACTAAAGGAAGCATTAGAGATATTAAAAGGACAAGATTCTAATTACTTTTGTGTGTTTAAATCACTTTCAGAAGTCTATATTAAGTTAGAAAAATATGATAAATTATACAATTTATGGAAGAAAAGTAAAAATAGAAACTTCCAAGATTTAAAGAAAGAAAAAGATTTAAAAAAAGCATCACAATATTTAAAAAGAGTACAAGTATTTCTAAAATTATTTGTAAGTAAAAGAATAGAAATACCTAAAGAGTTAGATTATAAAGAACAGCAATATGTAAAATACGATTATAATAGGGCCTTAGAACATATTGAATTAAGACATACTAGTCCTAATAATAATCCTAATGAAAATACTAGTTCTATATTTTATAGTCATTATGATTTAGAAGAACTATTTTTAGTAGCTACTAGAAATATAGAATTTGAAAAAAGAGAAATAAAACTTAAGTGGGACTTCTCAGATACCTATATATTTTATTTTAAAGATATTGGTAGAAGTGAAACTGGTTTAAGTCTTAACTTTTTTAGGGTGGCAACGATTCCTAATACTAATAAGATAATTACAATGTTTCCTACTTTTAATAGAAAGTCTTCTAGTCTTTGTTATCTTTCAAAACAAGATATGCTTCCAATATGTAATTCTATTGTTCATACTGATAGAATTTACAGAGAAAAGACGTATAGTATTAACCAGGATAAAATCGTGATTACTTAGTTTTCTGAGTAATCTCTTTTAATTTGTTAATATTTAAGCATCTAAAAATATTAATAATTTCCTCTTCAAAATTTTGACCAATTCTAAACCTAATTAGCTTTAAACTCTTGTTATACATAGGTTTTACCAACTTCAATATATTTAGACACAACTTTCTTAATATATTTAAATTTGCTTGTGCATTTTTATTCATTGTAGTGTTTGCATCTTCTTTAAAGGTAACATCTAGATGCCAATGTAAATTATTTTCGATTCCCCATTCTTCTCTTACTGCTCTTTTAAAATCATTTAAATATTTCAATTCTAATGAAGTTATATAATATCTTATCTCTACTTGTTTAACATCATTTTTTATAACTTCCTTTTTGCATATTCCTACACTCTTTAAATTTTTCCACTTATCTTTATTTAAATAGTCTATATCATCGCTCATAATATATGTTCTTTTCTCTATTTGATTATGCAGTTTTTCTGTTTCTTCATAGTGACATTTATTATATGCATCATTATACAATTCATCATCACTAAAATAAGAAACAACATCATCATAAGTGCTATGTTGATTTCCTTTTAAAGCACCTACATAATCACCACCTTTTTCTACTATTGCTTTTATAGTTTCCTCTTGAGTGTTTAATGCATCAAAAGTCGATATTGTATTTGTTAAATCTAAATGTTTAATTAGTTCTGGACCTGTTGGTATTTCATTTGTTTTATCTTCTATAAATTTAGTTCCTAAACTTATATCTTTCGTAACATTAAAAGCTGTCATAGCATTTAATGGTTTAACTTTGCCATTCTTTGTTTCTTCTCTTTTTGAACCACGACATACTTTGCCATCGTATGCGACTATTTCTTTTTCTTCTGTTTTAACATCTAATAATTCTTGCAATTGTGTTATTTTATTTATTATCATTTCTATGCATACTTCTTCTAATTCACTTGGATCAACTGCCGATATACATCTTTTTATTGTAGAAAGAGATGGTATATCATATGTTAAGTCCAAAAATAATTTAAACCACTCATGGTGTAATACTGCAAATTCTCGTATTTCTGTCCATTCATTGCAATTTGCCATTAAGCCTAAAAAAGTTATCATAATACTATTTTCAAGGGGATGATAGCTTATATCTTCTCTATAATCAGTAATATTTTCCCTAAGTTTTTCTTTTAGATCCTTTAAAACTTCTACATCTATTTCTTCAACATTAAAATTATCATTATTAATTTGTATATTCCTTATATTCTTACCTAATTGCTCTAGTAATTTCGCCTTTTTTGCCATTGTCTTTTTCACCTTTTTCTTTTCTCTATTATATAAGACAATTACAAGAAAAGGCAAACCCCTTTATTTTCTAATAATTAGTTACTACTCAGCCATAAATAAATAATTAGTTGACACAAAACTAAAGAAATATGA
>CAMLTY010000101.1 GCA_946486465.1 uncultured Mycoplasmatota bacterium | reverse complement strand
CTGAAAGTAGTTGCAAGTGTTATATTGTTAGTTGCATTTACTTTCAGAATTAAGACATATTTAACAAATATGCTTATAATAGACAAATTTACCAAATTATATGTTATACTAAAGTAAGAAATGTTGCCTGTAGTAGACAAAATATACAAAGGAGAAAACTATGAAAAAAATGACAAGAAATGAGTTTCTAATTTCAACTCTTAAAGAAATTGCTGAAGAAAAAAATGAAGAAGAAGTAAAAAAATTTGTTGATCTAATAGATTTTAATGATAATGAAAAAAACAGTTTGTATGCAAAATGCATAGAAGAAATAAAAGAATTAGATAAAAATAATGATAAATTCATAGAAAATTATAAAATAATATGTGATATATATTTAAATATGGAAAAAGGAAAAACATACTACAAAGTAAAATATGATAATGATATAAGAAAGAAATACACAAAACAATTAAATATGGATATAGATAAAGAATTAATGGATGAATTTAACAAATGTTTAAAGAAAAACAATCACACAAAAAAAAGTGTAATAGTAAAAGCTATTGAAGACTATATTGCTAAAAACAAATAAGGCTCTTGACATCTTACTACCTAGGTGGTAATATCATTATAGGAGGTGACAAGGTGAATTACTCACCTAATATTTATGGAATATTTAGCGATAATACTACTAATACTAATATTTTTCTTATTAACAATAATCTGCCTTGCTCTAATATTTAAAAGCAAATAAAAAATTGCACGTGAAATATGCCCACTACTATTAACACTCTTTGCATAACCTACAACTAGAGGTGTTATAATGTTAGATTCATTTAATGATTTATCACCAGCTTTACAAGCATTTCTTGCCTGCATCTTCACTTGGAGTATAACAGCGTTAGGAGCAAGTATCGTTTTCTTTTTTAAAAAAGTAAATAAAACTCTAATGGATGCCCTTTTAGGTTTCGCCGCAGGTGTAATGATAGCAGCTAGTTTCTTTAGCTTAATATCCCCTGCCCTTGAGATGGCCGAAGAGCTAAAGATGAATAGTTGGCTAGTTATATCACTAGGTTTCTTATCAGGTGGAGTATTACTTTTTATTGGTGATAAAGTCTATGATTATTTAGATAGAAAAAGAAAAGATGAAAATAGTAGTAAAGCTAAAAGATGCTTTATGTTAATATCATCAATTACCTTACATAATATCCCAGAAGGTATGGCTGTAGGTGTTGCTTTTGGTTCTCTTGCCTACTCTCTAACAGGAGCAACATTAAGCAGTGCCTTAGCCCTTGCCCTTGGCATAGGACTTCAAAACTTTCCAGAAGGTAGTGCTGTTTCTCTTCCATTAAGACGTGAAGGATACACAAGAGGTAAAGCCTTTTTCTACGGACAACTATCAGGAATAGTCGAACCAATCGCGGCCGTTATAGGGGCACTTCTAGTCTTAAAGATTCAATTAATCCTACCATTCCTACTAGCATTTGCAGCAGGAGCCATGATTTATGTAGTTGTAGAAGAATTAATACCAGAAAGTCAAACCAACAAGAAAAAAGACCTTATGGCCTTATTTACAATTCTAGGATTTATGGTAATGATGATACTAGATGTCGCCCTAGGTTAAGAGTCATTTGACTCTTTTTAATTTACTCTAAATATAACTTTTGTCCAGCCTTTAACTCTATCGCATAAATATCATCACTCTTACAAGTAAATATTAGTTTAGGTTTAACTACCATGGCACCTGTATCTGTATTAGTAGTATCACTATTATCTGCATCATCTATATCAGTAGGCTCTTCTTTAACTGGTTCTTCTACAACAGGAGTATCATCTTCTATTGGTATATCTTCAACCGGAGTATCAGGGGAAACCACCTCTGGTTCAATTCTTTTAAAAGTATATCCATAACTATTTAAAACTTTAATACTATCATCTATCCATAAGCACTCAGTAGGATTTTTTCCATTATTTATAGACCAATAACCAGCACTGTTTAAATGCCAACCACTACCTGTAAATTTACCTTTCCCACATTCCATATGTACATGATTACCACTAGCATTACCTTTAGTACCTTCTTCATAAAATCTTTCTCCACGGTTTATTACCTTACCAACAAAAAGATTAGATACATCATTATCATGTGCGAACATCATCGTCATATAATCAACTGTACCATCAGGATAAATTACCGGTTCACTACTCTCAAGCCATACTTCGTTAGCATCCCCCACATATATCTTTCTAATAACTCCGGTAAAAGGAGCGACAATAAAATCAATCCCTGTATCACTACCAGCATCATCAATTGCATAACTATCAGCATGAGTTCCCATCATATATCCTTGTGTTATTCGCATATAAGGGCTAGGATAAAGAGGTTTTTCCATTATTTATCACTCTCCACATTTATAATATTACTTTTCTTAACTGTAATATAATCAGTATTAACTAATGATGAATAATCTTTTAATTTACCTTCTAAAGATTTATAAAGCGTATCAGCACCTATAAAACTAAAGAAAGATACCCATAGACTATTAGGAAAATCAACACTTGTAAAAGTAATACAAAATAGTGTCCCTACTACAAAATTAACTACTAAATTATAAATAACTAAACAACTAGAACAAGGAAAAAACTTTTTTGTCTTTTGGATAAAAGCACAAGTAACTACACTAAGAGCAATTGCCACAACTAACATCTGTTGTAATAGTGTTAAATTTAACATACACTTCACCTCTAAAA
>CAMLTY010000100.1 GCA_946486465.1 uncultured Mycoplasmatota bacterium | reverse complement strand
AACATGCAAGTTCTCCTAACTCACTAGGATCTCCTAATCTTTTCATAGGAATACTCTTAGCAATACCATTAATTACACTTTCAGGGTCATTTGCATTAGTTTCTTTTGCCATACCATCAACCATAGGTGTTCTAATATATCCAGGTAAAATAGCATTAACTCTAATATTATGGTCTACTTCTTCACGAGCAAGAGCCTTAGTAAAACCTACTAAAGCAGCTTTAGTAGTTGCATAAGCTACTTCTCCAGAATCTGCAACCATAGGACCAGTAACACTAGATAGATTAATGATACTTGCCTTTCCACTTGCTCTTAACATAGGAAGTAATACCTTAGTAACATTCCAAGTTCCTTTAATATTAATATCAAAATGTAAATCTCTCATCTCATCAGTCATATTTTCAAAAGTTGCCAACTTACAAATACCAGCATTATTTACTAAGATGTCAATATGGTCATAGTATTTTTTAATAATATCAACAACTTGTACTAATAAGTTCTTATTACTTATATCAACATTAATACCTAATACTTTATATCCTTTAGTACCAAGTTCATTAACAGTATTAGTTAATTCAGGTGATTTATCTAAAATAACAACAGATGCTCCATATTTAAGTAATGATTCTACAATACCTTTACCATTACCCATCGCACCACCTGTTACTACTGCAATCTTTCCTTGTAAATTCATATTATCCCTCTTTCCTATTCTTTTTAATTATACTACTTTTTTTCATTTTATCATACTGTTTATACATATATTGAACACTATTTTCTAAAAAGAAATAATGATACACATAAAAGCCATCAAAGATAAGTAATATAAAGAAAATAATAAACATAGCAAAAATATATTTAGTTATAAATAAGAAAAGTATTGTAAAGAAAACATAAGATAATGTTATTACTAAATGGATTACTCTTTCTTTTTGAAACAATTCCATTTTAAATAGAAAATCATCTATTTCTTCCTCACTAAATTTATGATTATCTTTTATTTTTTTATCAATCTCACCAATATATTCCCTCATATACTCTTTCATTTTTCCATCCTTTCAATTATATCTTTAGAAGCGATTAAACCAGTCGCTGCCGCTGCAACGATATTACCGGCTTTACCAGCACCATCACCTACGAAATAAATATTTTCACTTTCTATTTTCATATTATTATCAGTAGTAATTTCATTACTAAAGAACTTTATCTCTGGCCCATAAAGAAGAGTCTCTCCATTATTAACTCCAGGTATTATTTTATCCAAAACTTCAAGTCCTTCTAAAATATTAGTAATAATTCTATGAGGTAGTGCTAAAGCTAAATCTCCTGCTGTATAGTCTTTTAAAGTTGGTTCAACATAGTTTTTCTTTATTCTATCTTTAGTAGAACGTCTACCTCTTCTTAAATCTTTAAGAGTCTGTAAAATAGGCTTACCTCCTCCAAGTGTATTAGCAAGTTTTGCAATAGACTCACCATATTCTCTAGTATTAGTAACAGGCTCTGTTAAGTTAATTTTAGAGATAAAAGCAAAATTAGAATTAGATGACTTAATATCTTTTAGAGCATGTCCATTTACACAAATATAACCATAGTAATTTTCCTTTGCCACAAAACCTCCTGGATTAGTACAAAATGTTCTAATCTCATCATCATAAGTCTTTGTCTTAATAAAGATCGTTGGATCATAAATAATATCTGTAATTTCTTTTAGTATCTCTTTTCTAACTTCTACTCTAACTCCAATCTCTATACTTTGAGATGTATATGGAATATTATATTTATCTGCTAACTCCTGTACCCACTTAGCACCAGTTCTACCAGGAGCGACTATAACATTCCTAGCCTTATATTCTCCATTCTTAGATGAAACAACATAATAATCTTTTTCTTTTTTTATATCACTACATTTAAAATTATCAAGCAAAGTAACACCTAATTTTCTTAAAGCATTCTCCATATCTTCAATATATTTAGGTAAATAATCACTTCCTAAATGTTTTTGTTTAATAATCAAAAGATTAGCCCCTGCCTTTGCAATTTTCTCATCTAGCTTTAAAGCTTCATCCATATTACTAGGATAAGTCTTACTATCCATATGAAATTCATTAAAGATAGATTCTACTTCATCAATTAGTTTATAGGCATCACTCTTCTCCATATACTTAAATAAATCTGTTTTACCAAGTTTAGGAATAAAGTTAAGTTTACCATCAGAGAAAGTCCCCGCTCCACCATAACCTGATAAAATATTACAAGGATTACAATTAACACATGCTGTTCCTTTAGCATTCATCGGACAAACTCTTTTTTCGCTAAACTTGCCTTCATCTACAAGTAGTACTTTTAACTTACTATTACGAGCAAGGTTAAGGGATGCGAAAAGTCCTGCTGGACCTGCTCCTACTACTATTACATCATACATTTTATCACTACCTTTACAACTTTATTTTACACTAAATTTTCAAAAAAAGAAATATATGATAAAATAATAAACAATTAAGAAGGGATAATATGTATAACATTAAGAAAAATATTGATAGATTAAATAGAAATGAGCCTACTTTCTTTTTAGAGCCTAACGAAGTTAAAGAAATAAGTAAACATTTTAAAAAAGATGAGTTTAATATCTTTAAACCATTTAATGAAGCAGAAAAAGTAATTCTTTATAAAGATAAATTACCTAAAGTAGTATTATTTAAAATAATAACTAAAGATTCTCTTAGACATCAAGATA
>CAMLTY010000099.1 GCA_946486465.1 uncultured Mycoplasmatota bacterium | reverse complement strand
TTTCTTTTTCTAAAAAACTAATATAGTCTTTCATCTCATAGCCATAACTTTTAATGCTATTATTAGAAAGCCCTTTTTCAAATTCACAGTAATTAAGAAAATTTTCATAAGCAGTTATAAGTTTCATAACATCATCCTTTACTATGTTAATTATATAACTGTTTAAGAACTTTGTAAATTTTACTAAATAATAATTATAATAATTTTTTTGCGTTAGTCTTTTTTTGGCATAATACTTCATTTCTTATTTTCCATAATTCAGTAGGTAAGACAGTATGTTGATTAATTTTTGCATATGCAATACTATTATTATATAAAGTAAGCACTTGTTGTTTTATAGTAGTACTTTCTAAATTAACATCTGTAAAATCTGTAGAATAATCAAATAATGCACCATTAATAGAATCTATTGGAGATTCAAAAGAACATCCAGATAAATCCTTATGATAAACCATCTGTGGATCAAAATTCGGAGTTTTAATATTTGTATTTATAAAATCAATTTCTCTAACATCCACATTATCAAAAAATATACTACTTAAATCATAATACTCTAAATCATCTCTGAACTCTGGTCGTATTACCCAGTGACCATTCTCTTCATCTTCAATCATCTTACATAAAATATCTTTCGTAATTGGTTGTCTCTCACCAAGCTCTTTATACAAGTCTTGATTTTTCTTTACCAATTTTACAATCCTTAAATTATTATTCGCAACCAATTGTTTTGTTTTGTCAACAATACGAAGTTCTTTAATTCTTTCCTTTTCTTTTCCTTTATCAAATCGATTCTTTCCTTCAATTAAATAATCCGTTCCAACGTATTTTTCTAAATAATCACTGAAAAAATTAGGTAAATCTTTTAAATATATTTTAAAATTAGGAAACGCTTCAGAAATCAAAAATTCTATTTCAGTATAAAGTCTACTATCACTATCTTTTGTGACAAGTTTTGAAATATCATTAGTAAAAAAATTCCAACCTTCATAAAGAAAAGCATCTTGCATATGATAATCTAAATCAAAACTAATAAAGATATTACCATAATGCTTCCATGGCTTTAAACGAAAAAGCTCAACTTTCTTTATAAAAAGATTAATAGGGAACTCCTCACTATAATAATGTAAATGATGTGTCCATTCTCCAGTTATATCTGGATCAACAGAAACATCCCTTCTTTCTGAACAATAAAAAGGAAGAAAATAAATTTCTAGATTAGATTTTTCAGTTTCACTAGCATTAACTTTTCCAACATAAGGAATAGAAGAAATAGACTTATAATATAGATTCATTATTTTTTTTAAATCCTTTTTATATTTTTGATATATATCATCAAACCACTCTAAATTTTTATTTTTTAAATAAGAATCATGTTTATGCGACCAATATACTTCTTTTAATAAAAGCTGATTCTGATGATTGAAAAATAAATTCATAGAAACAGTTTCCCTACAACAATCATTATATTTTCTATTATACCAATACTTTTTCATATTTTTAGGTGTTTTAATATCTTGACGCCATTCATCTCGAACTAAAGATAAGGACAAACGAACAGGATAAGATAATTCACTAGATAACTTTCTTTCTAACTCTCCTTTTGCATCATGGAAATCCTTAAAACAATCACTTAAATAAGCTTGATACAAAAGAATTACATCTCGTAATGACAGACAAACTTTACCACATATCAAATCTTTCAATTCTGTAAATGCATTTCTTCTTTTAGAAAGAAAGACTAAATCCTTTATTTCTTTTTGAAGTTTTTGAAATGAAACTTCCTTTTGTTCATCAATCATATAATTCCCCCAACTTTTTTTCTAGAATTATATCACAAATTACTGAATAAAGCAATTGATTTAACTGCAAAACAATGCTATAATTAGTATTAATTTTAGGAAGGGGAGATTTAGTTGTCAAAAAATATAGTTGGTATTATCGCTGAATATAATCCTTTTCATAATGGACATTTATATCATATAGAAAAGGTTAAAGAAATGTTTCCAGATAGTCCTATTATATTAGTACTAGGCGGTAATTTTACAGAAAGAGGAGATATATCAATATTAGATAAATGGGAGAAAACTGCAATTGCTATTAAAAATGGAATAGATTTAGTAGTAGAACTTCCCTTTCCTTTCTCTTGTTCATCAGCAGATATCTTTGCAAAAGGTTCTCTTGATATTTTAAACTATTTAGGAGTTACTGATTTAGTATTTGGTAGTGAATCCGATGATATAGAAGGTATTAAAAAATTAGTAGAAACTGAGCTTTCTAACCCTGATTTTGATAACCTAGTCCAAGTTTATCTAAGAATGGGTTATAACTACCCTACTTCTTTATCTAAAGCTTTAGAAGATATAACAGGAGATTGTTTTAAATTACCTAATGATATTTTAGGTATTAGTTATGTAAAAGCGATTTACTCTAATAATTATAAAATTAATCCTCATACTATTAAAAGAACTAATGATTATCATAGTAAAGAATTAGATAATATGAGCATAAGGAGTATATCCAGTGCAACTAGTATAAGAGAAGCTTTATTAGATAATAAAGATATTAAAGACAGTGTACCTTCTATTACTTATACTTATTTAAAAGATAAGAAGATACCTAAGTTAGATGATTATTTTAATTTATTAAAATATAAGATAATAAGTTGCAATGATTTAACTATTTATAATCTAGTTGATAGTGGTATTGCTACCAAACTAAAAAAAGAAATACTTAATAGTTATAGTTTTGATGAACTTATTAATAAAGTTAAAAGTAA
>CAMLTY010000098.1 GCA_946486465.1 uncultured Mycoplasmatota bacterium | reverse complement strand
AATCACCTCACTCTAATATTTTTCTTATTTCATCATATACCTCATTACTAATATTACATTCTAATTTTCTCTCTAAGCTCTTTTTCTTAATCGCTTCATCTAAGACTTTTACATCTCTTTTAATATATGCACCTCTACCGTTCATTTTTCCAGTTAAATCAACTTTTACTTCGCCTTCTTTATTTTTAACTACTCTAAGAAGGTCTCTTTTATCTAATTTTTCTCCTGTAACAACACAGGTTCTAAGAGGAATCTTTCTAGTTTTCATAACTACCTCCTATTCTTCTGATTTTATACTAATCCCCATCTCTTTAGCTTGTTCACTAGTTTTAATATCTATTTTATATTTAGTAAGTCTAGTAGCAAGTTTAGCATTAAGACCTTTCTTACCAATAGCAAGTGAGAAGTTATCTCCATCTGCAATTACTAATGCTTCCCTCTTCTTAGGATCAGTTATTAATACTGTTAAGTCTTTAGCAGGACTTAAGGCATTAGCGATAAATACTGCAGGATCACTATCGTATTTAACGATATCCACTTTCTCACCATTAAGTTCTGTTATAATAGAAGCGATACGACTACCACGCTCTCCTATACATGCTCCAATAGGATCAACTTTAGGATTCTCTGAGTATACTGCTACTTTACTTCTAACCCCTGCTTCTCGTGCAACACTATATAAAAGTACTGTTCCATCAACTAGTTCTGGTATTTCACTTTCAAATAGTCTTTTAACAAAGCCATAATGTCTTCTACTTAAAAGTACAAGTAAACTTCTACCATTATTATCTACTTTAGTAACATAGACTTTAATCTGACTACCCATCTTTATCTTTTCACCAGGTATAATATCCTTCTTAGGCAAGATACCATTAGTACGTCCTAAGTCTATAAAGTAATTATCAGTATCTTCAAGAGCAACTGTACCAACAAGTAATTCATCTTGCTTATCGCCAAACTCGTCTGTAATACTACTACGCTCAGCTTCTCTTATCTTTTGAATAACTACTTGTTTAGCAGTAGAGGCTGCAACTCTACCAAAGTCTTTAGGAGTAACTTCAGTATCAATAGTATCTCCAACATTAACAGTCTTATCTATTTTTCTAGCATCACTAAGTTTAATCTCAGTACCAGGATTAAAGAAACTAATCTTTTCTTTATCATCCTCTTCCTTCTCCTTAGCTTTTTCTTCTTCTTTAAACTCTTTTTCACTGATTTCAGTATCTAAATCATCATCTTCTGCATAACGTTCAAATAAAGCATCTTCATACTCTTCTTTAGTCATCTTATCATCAGGTACAACAGTTAAATATGAATATACTTTAATATCTCCATTATTTTCATTAATTAGAACTTTTACATTATTATTTTTACTTTTAGCATTCTTCTTATAAGCACTAGTTAAAGCATTTCTCATCGCTTCAAAGATAACTTCTTTATCTATATGTTTTTCTTTAACTACTAAGTCAACGGCTTTAAGAAACTCTTTTCCATTCATTTTACACATCTCCCTTCTCTTTAGAATGAATATCTAACACATCGATATCATCACATAAATTATTCTCATCCATAATAGGATTAATTATTTTAGTCGCTTCTGTTATTTTATTAACATCAATTACTTCATCGCTATCAAGTTCAATATTTAATGATTTAACTCCTTCTTCAGTAGAATAATAAACACTACTAACAAATAGTCCTAAGTCTTTAATTTTATCTTCTACTAAAGCTTTTACTTTCTCTTCCATTACTACCTCCTTACAAATTAAAGAGCGAAGTCTTTTAAACTTCACTCCTTTCTTGTCTATAAGTATACAAGGTATTTATCATTTTGTCAAATTTGTTTCTTTTTACTGAAAAAATAATAAACAATATTATTTATGAATAAAATATGTTATTATATAGGTAGGTGATGATAAATGAAAAAAGAAAGAGTCTTAGAGATATGTAAAGGACTACTAACATTTCTTATATTTTATTTTAGTAGTTATTTACAAGTAATACCAATCGCACTATTTAATATTGATGTTAAAAATTATACAGCAAGTGACTTAGCGATAGTAAACACGTTTACAGATTTAATTTTAGTATTAATATTAATAATTTTATATTTCAAGGAGTTAAAAAAAGAATTTAAGACTTTTAAAAAGAACTGGAAGTTAAGTATGGATACAGCTTTTAAGTACTGGTTTATAGGTCTTATGATTATGTGTATATCAAATATAATAATTGGTATAATTACTAATTTAAATACTTCTAGTAATGAGCAAGCCGTCCAGGCTTTAGTTAGTTCTACTCCTTATTTAATGTTATTTACAGCAGGAATACTAGCACCAATAGCCGAAGAATTAACCTTTAGAAAAGGTGTATCTAAGATATTTAAGAACAAATGGGTATATGCAACAGCATCAGGATTAATATTTGGTCTATTACATGTAATAGGTAGTGGTAATATCTTAGAGTATTTATATGTTATTCCTTATGGAAGCTTAGGTTTCTTCTTTGCCCTAACATATTATAATACTAAAAGTATATATCCATCTATAATAATGCATGCAATACACAATAGTGCTTTAATTCTTCTATCTATATTTGCATATTAAAAACGTCCTAAGACGTTTTTTCACATCAACATAGTTATCTGATTTTTAGATAGTCCAGTTAGTTCACTTATTAAAGGTATATCCATATTTTTATCAAGCATTGATTTAGCAATAGATTTCTCTCTTTCTTTAGCACCTTGTTTAATTCCTTGTTTTTTAGCAGTAAGTTTTATACTGTTTTCTATTCTTC
>CAMLTY010000097.1 GCA_946486465.1 uncultured Mycoplasmatota bacterium | reverse complement strand
TTACCTTCTTTTGATAGTTTATCTAGTTTAGGACCTCCTGGATAAGGTAAGCCCATTACTCTTGCTACTTTATCATAACACTCTCCTATCGCATCATCTAGAGTTCCTCCTAGTTTTTCAAAGCTAAAGTGGTCTTTCATCTTAATAAGTTCTGTGTGTCCTCCACTTACAACTAGGGCAATTAATGGAAACTTTAAGTCTTCTACTAAACTATTAGCATAGATATGTCCGGCGATATGATGGACTGGTACTAGAGGTTTATTATAGATATAACTTAGAGTTTTAGCCGCTTGCATTCCTACTAAAAGGCTACCAATTAAACCTGGCCCATAAGTTATAGCGATAGCGGTTACATCCTCTATTTTCATATTCGCTTTTTTTAAACAATCTTCAATTACCAAAGTAATATTTTTAACATGTTCACGACTTGCTATTTCTGGTACTACTCCTCCAAAGTTTTCATGAATATCTATTTGACTAGAGGTACTTGTAGCAATCTCTTCTCTTCCATTCTTAACAATAGAACAACTAGTCTCATCACAACTGCTTTCTATTCCAAGTATATATACATCTTTCACATTATCACTTCCTAATTTTATTATTTTTCTCTTTATTTTTTAAATAAAAAGTTGATTTATAATTATTAACTATTATTTCCTTTGATATATTTAACTTTTCCTTCGTTTACTAATTCTATAATAAATTTATTAATTTTTAAATAATCTTTTATAGGCAATACAATTCTATCACTTAATCTTCTTAATATCGCTCCTTTTGGTACTTCTTTTTTCTTATATCGTTTAATCATGTTTTTTACATCACGATTAAGTGCTCTTCTATATGAATTAAATAAGCTTGTTATTTTAATAATTAGTTTCCCTTTTAGAGATTTATAATTCATATACTTATAAATATGTCTTCCTTCAATAAGAACAGGCTGTTCTATATTTTGTAACAAATATTTATATATTATATCTGTATATTTATAATAGTTTGGTTCTACTGTTTTATTTTCTTTAGTCTTTTTAAATATTTTTTGGTCTTTCATTTCTGGATATAATTTTTCCATTTCTTTTAATAAGTTTTCTATTTCTTCCGGTCTATTAGATATACTAAATCCAAACATCCAATCTAAAGAAAGTAATTTATAATTTTTTTATCTATTACTCTTTTTGCTAATGTTGTTTTTCCAGATCCTATCATACCTGTGATATTAATAATGTCATCATTTGTAAAAATAAATTCGATATCATCTTTATTTTTAAATATACCTACATTATATTTAGACATGTTCTATCACCTTTTATTTTTCTTAATTTTGTTATTATAATCACTTCCAAACTTGCTCTTATTTTAACACAAAAGACTCTATTTTTAAAGAGCCTTTTCCATAAGTATTCCATTTATACCATCATAATATTTTTCTCTTGTAGATACTTTTTTAAAGCCATATTTTTTATAGAGATTAATGGCTACAATGTTATCTTCTTTAACTTCTAAAGTTATATTCTTAATATTATTATCTTGATACTTTTCGACTAGATAGTTTAATAGTTTATTACCAATGCCTTTTCTTCTTTCTTTAGTAGTAACTTCAAACTGTTCTATTTCAATTCTATCATAGATAAGACTATATAGAAGAAAACCTATTATCTTATCTTTTTCCACATAAGTAAGGATTTTTAAGTAAGGATTTGTGGAAAACTCTTTTTCAGTTAACTTATAAGTAAAGTTATCCACAGAAAGCAGTGGGTAACTATCGTATTCTTTAATCATAATCCAGCTTTTTCCTCAGCTTCTGTCTTTTTTAAGTAAATAGGATTTACTAAATGAGGATTAATCCCTTCACTATTTTCGTAATGTTTAACTATTTTTAGAATATCTGGGTCATACTTAACTTTTTCTAGATTTATATTTATATCATTATTAGTAATAACAGTTACATCACTTAAATCTTTACTTTTATCTAATATGTCTTGTAAATATATATGAGAATCTTCTATAACCTTATTGTTATCTTTGTCATAAATCGCTCCATAGACAAAACCACGTCTAGCATCTATTAAAGGCATTTTATAAGTATCATTATGACAAGATATAGCCATAGCGGTTAGACCTGATATGGGGGTAATATTTATATTTAAAGCCCAGGCAATAGTCTTGGCAATAGTTATTCCTATTCTAATACCTGTAAAAGAACCTGGTCCATTAACAACTATTATCTTATCTAGGTCTTTAGGGGTAATCTCTGCTTCATCAAACAATTCTATAATTTTAGGTAATGCTTCTTTAGATAAATCTTTTTCATATTTTTTCTTTACAGAAGATACTAGTTTATCATCAATAACAATACCACTATATAAATAATCACTAGATGTATCTATATATAGAACTCTCATAGAACATCCTCACATAGTTCTTCATATTTAGAACCATATGGTGTAATAGAAATTATTCTTGTATCTTCATCTTCACTAGATAATTTAAATTTAATCTCAAGACGTTCTTCTGGTAGGTAATCTCTTATCATATCAGCCCATTCAATAATACATATACCACCTTTAGTATAATAATCTTCTAGACCAATATCATCAACTTTACCATCTAGGCGATAAACATCCATATGATATAGTGGTAATTCTCCACTTGTATATTCTTTAATAATATTAAAAGTAGGTGATGTTATTTCTTCTTTAACTTCAAGAGAAGAAGCAAAACCTTTAGTAAACATTGTTTTACCTGAACCCAAATCACCTATTAGACAGATAACCATATTAGGAAATTTCTCTGATTCAATATTTTGGGCTAATTCAACTGTATCGCTTTCACTGTAACTAGTTATTTTATAGTTGTTCATAATTATCTCCTCTTTTCTATCTAGTTCATTATAGCAAAGGAGAGAATA
>CAMLTY010000096.1 GCA_946486465.1 uncultured Mycoplasmatota bacterium | reverse complement strand
TTTGTGCATTGTATAACTTTTATATTGCTTAATTTAATTTCCGAACAACTCTATTATTAATTTAGAATGTAATAATGGTTATTGGGATGGATTAATAGAAAGAAATGATGCTTACTTTGGAAAAATAAAGGGTGAGTTATTAAGTAAAGGTGAAGAGTATAGCAAAAAAATAAAAGTAATACAGATTAACTTTGATATCTTTGATAATTTTGAGAAATGTTTAGGAAAAGAAAATATATCTACATTTCATATGAAAAATAATGAAAATATAGTAGAAACAGAAACAAGTGAAAAGATACATATAGATATGATGAAAAGTTATAATAAATATCTTAATGGGGAAGAGTTAACAAAATTAGATAAAGAATTAGTTATATTAATGTTAGATGATTATTTAGAAATTAAAAAATTATCGGAAGGAGACGAGGAATTAATGGAAGTAGCAGAAAGATTATATGAATTAACAAATAATATTGATAATATAGGACTATATGATCCTGAGAAAAGAAGAAAGGAAGAGGAAGCTTTAAAGATAGAATATCATAGTAATATTGCTAGAGAAGAAGGAATTGAAAAGGGATAGAACAGGGAATAGAGCAAGGAGCTAGTAATGAAAAAAAATCTATTGCTAAAAATCTTCTTAATATAGGTATACCTATAAAAGATGTTATGAAAGTGACAGGATTAAATAAAAGTCAAGTAAATATGTTAATGTAGGAGATGAGAAATAATGGAAGTAGCGGAAAGACTATATGAATTAACAAATAATATTGATAATATAGGACTATATGATCCTGAGAAAAGAAGAAAGGAAGAGGAAGCTTTAAAGATAGAGTACCACAGTAATATTGCTAGAGAAGAAGGAATTGAAAAGGGAATAGAACAAGGAGCAAAAGAACGAGAAAAATCTATTGCAAAGAATCTTCTTAATATAGGTATACCTATAAAAGATGTTATAAAAGCGACTGGTCTTTCTAGGAAACAAATAAAAAGTTTGATATAAAATGTGTAAATAGAAAGAAGTTTTCTTGAATTTGCTTCTTTTTTTTGATAAAATAAACCTTGAAAAGAATAGATAAGGGCAAAAGAGATTACTTTTGTATCTTTTTTTTGAAATCTTGAAGGATGTGAAATAATGGCAGTAAAATATGATGATAGTTCAATAAAAATATTAGAAGGATTAGAAGCAGTTAGAAAGAGACCTGGTATGTATATTGGTTCTACTGATAAAAGAGGTCTTCACCATTTAGTATGGGAAATTGTAGATAATGCCATAGATGAAGCGATAAATGGATATGGAAAACATATTGTTATAACAATACATTCTGATAAAAGTGTCAGTGTAAGTGATGAAGGACGTGGTGTTCCTGTTGGTATGCATGCATCAGGTAAACCTACTCCTGAAGTTATCTATACAGTACTTCATGCTGGTGGTAAATTTGAAGAGTCTGGTTATAAAGTATCAGGTGGTCTTCATGGTGTTGGTGGTAGTGTTGTTAATGCCTTATCTAAATGGATGGAAGTAACAATAAAAAGAGATAAGGGAGAATACTTCATTCGTTTTAAAGATGGAGGAAAAGTAGATAAACCATTAAAGAAGATTGGTACTACTAATAAAACAGGGACAACTGTTAGATTCCTACCAGATCCAGAAATATTTTCAACAACAAACTTTTCATATACAACTATATGTGAAAGAATGCAAGAGTCTGCTTTTCTTCTTAAAGGCTTAACTATCGAAGTTCATGATGAAGAAGATGATAGACATGCTAAGTTTTGTTATGAAACAGGATTAGTGGCTTTTGTAGAATATCTTAATGAAGATAAAACTACTCTACATAATGTTTTAGATTTTGAAGGGGTAAAAAATAAAATAGACGTAGAAATCGCTATGCAATATACAGATACATATCAGGAAAATATAGTATCATTTGTTAATAATGTTAAGACTAGTGATGGTGGTACTCATGAAGTAGGATTTAAAACGGCTTTGACTCGTGTCTTTAACGACTATGCTAAAGCGAATGGTTTTATTAAAGGTAAAGAGAAAGCCCTTGAAGGTAGTGATGTTAGAGAAGGACTAACTGCTGTTATCTCTTTAAAAATACCTGAGGATATGTTACAGTTTGAAGGACAGACTAAAGGAAAACTTGGAACACCACAAGCTAGAACAGTAGTAGATTCTATTGTTAGTGAGAAATTACAATTTTATTTAGAAGAAAATAAAGCCATTGCAACCGAAATTATTACTAAATCATTAAAGAGTAAAGTAGCAAGAGAAGCGGCAAGGAAAGCAAGAGAAGAAGCAAGAAAAGGTAAGAGTAAAAATCCAAAAGAAAGAGCCTTATCTGGTAAACTTACTCCAGCTCAGTCTAAAGATAAGACTAAAAAAGAACTATTCTTAGTAGAGGGTGACTCTGCAGGTGGTTCTGCTAAACAAGGAAGAGATAGAAAATATCAAGCGATACTTCCTTTACGTGGTAAAGTCTTAAATACAGAAAAAGCGAAAGTAGAAGATATCCTAAAAAATGAAGAGATTAATACGATGATTTATACAATAGGAGCAGGATATGGGGCTAACTTTGATATAAATGATTGTGAATATAATAAAGTAATCATCATGAGCGATGCTGATGAAGATGGTGGACATATTCAGTGTTTACTTCTAACATTCTTCTATCGTTATATGCGACCATTAATAGAAGATGGAAGACTTTATGTAGCCTTACCACCACTATTTAAAATCCAAAGTGGTAAAAATATAGAATATGCTTATACTGTAGAAGAGATGAAAGAAAAGTCTAAAGGTAAGAAGTGTGAAATCCAAAGATATAAAGGTCTTGGTGAAATGAATGCTGACCAGTTATGTGAGACTACTATGAAACCAGGAACAAGAACTTTAATCAGAGTTAAAATAGAAGATGCACAACTTGCTGAAAAACGTGTCTCTGTTCTAATGGGAGATGATGTCGTTCCTCGTAAAGAGTGGATAGATGAAAATGTTGAGTTTACTTTGGAAGATGATTATAAGAT
>CAMLTY010000095.1 GCA_946486465.1 uncultured Mycoplasmatota bacterium | reverse complement strand
TTTTAGTTTAGCAAGTGAATCTCTTAACTCTTCAAACTGATTAGTCTCAATTGGGTAAAGCCCACAGTAGACAACGCTTTTTAATTTCTTATAGCCTGGTAATAATTCTACTTTGTCTTTAGTAGAGTTTAAAGTAATTGTATCTCCTACATGAACATCACTAATACTTTTAATAGAGGCATAGATGTAGCCCACTTCTCCTGTGCTTAGAGAGTTAACTTCTACTTCTTTAGGAGTATTTTTTAAAATAGATAAAACTTCATATGATGCTTTACTTTCTAGCATATAGATAATATCACCTTTTTTAACACTACCATTAAATATACGAACAGCGGTTAAAACTCCACGATAAGAGTCATAGATACTATCAAAAATTAATCCCTGTAAAGGTTTAGAAGCATCTCCTTTAGGAGCAGGTATTTTTGTAATGATAGCATCTAGTAATTCTTTTATCCCCTCACCTGTTTTGGCACTAGTCAAGATAATATCTTCTTCATCAAAGCCTAAATTAGTAAGTTCTTCAGTTACTTTAGGAATATCGGCACTAGGTAGGTCTATTTTATTAATAACAGGAATGATAGTTAGGTTATTATCAAGAGCAAGATAGAGATTGGCAAGAGTTTGTGCTTCTATTCCTTGGGTAGCATCCACTACTAAAATAGCCCCTTCACAAGAAGCTAGAGAACGATTAACTTCATATGAGAAATCAACATGGCCAGGCGTATCTATTAAATTTAATAGATATGTTTCAGTATTATATAAATAATTAATAGATACAGCATTTAATTTAATAGTAATACCGCGTTCTCTTTCTATATCCATAGAATCTAATAATTGGTCTTTCATTTCTCTTTCGGTAACTGCTTTAGTCTCTTCTAAAATTCTATCTGCTAAAGTACTCTTACCATGATCTATATGAGCGATTATGGAAAAATTACGAATATTTTCTTGTTTCACTTTTATCACCTCCCATAATAAAGTCAAGTGTTTTCTACAAAAAATTTAACTTTATTTTTCTACTTTTTATTTTAAAGTTTAAATTGTATTAAACTTTATACCTGTTTTTTTGAATTAGGGTATACTGAAAACAACTAACCATACTTTTTAATTAGAACGTTTGTATGTTTAGACTCATAATCTACATAATAACTTAGTGGATTATTAGCCAATGTTATTTTCATATATGCCCATCCTCCCATATCATTCTGTATTGATAATTTACTTATCTACATAAACTCTTTTATCCGGCATTATATGAAACTGGCCTTAGATATTCTACTTATCTGGCTCTTAACCTATGGTGAGACTTTACTAAATTCCACTTTCATATAATATCACTGTTCTATTTCTAGTTCAGTGAATTAAAATAATAATCTTTTATTATCTTAATTCACCAAACTAGATTAAGTGATATTAATTACTTAGTATACAACTTTCTCTTATGGCTTTTTCCTCGTCAAATGAATCTTTATGTTTTACTAGAGCCATTAATATATATACAAATTTTCTTATTATTGCATTTATTGAGATTATTTTTGTTAGTGGTCTTTCTCTTTCTGTGGTATAATAATTATGCAATTGCATAAAGAAAGAATTCTTTCCAACAAGTGCTATACCGGTTTGTTTAAGGTTTCGTCGTAAAATTGGTCTACCTCGTTTGGAAATGTGTTTCTTTCCTTTTTTTTGCCCACTTGACGTCTCCTTTAAACTTAAACCACTCATTTTTAACACTTGTTTTGCATGATCATAATTATTTAAATCTCCTGTTTCTGCAATAATTCCTACCATACTCATATATCCAACTCCAGTTATCTCGACTGCTTTTTCTACATAGTCTATCTGACTTGCTAATTCTATTAATTCTTTTTTTATTTCTTCTATTTCTTTTTCAAGTTCAAGATATCTGTCGTATAGATATTTTATTTCTTTTTTTGTATATTTATCTGGATTTATTCCACTTGTCTTTTCACTTAATTCTTTTATCTTTTTTATGCTTACTTTTCTTGCATAAGGATTATTCTCAGTCATTAACTCAGTAAATTCATCCATACTCATTTCTTTAATATCACTTGGTAATAGTGCATTTTTATAAATTGGTTTTATCCCTACAGAATCTATTTTATATACATGTTCCATCTCTGGAAAATATTTATCGTTCCATACATGTATTTTATTTTTTATTCTATTTAATTCTTTTTTTAAATCTTCATATAATCTATATCCTGAATATATATCTTGATATAATCCATCTCTTTCTATTTTTTTGACATACTTTCCTTGTGATGTTAATCTTGCAATTAGTAACGCATCTACTGGATCACTCTTTATTGGTTGCTGATCATAACTACCTTTTTCTTGTTTTACTGTTTGTATTGGCATTAACACTGTCTCTAGTCCACAATCGTTAAAGTATTTATTAACATTTAACCAATAGTGCCCTGTAGGTTCAAATGATATTATTACGTCATTTTTACCTGTTTCATACATTGCTGCAGTAATATTACAGCCGATAACATCTAAATTCTTAGTCCTATCAAACCAAACTTTCTTATACACCTCCATTCCTCGGTAATCGCAGAATCTTGCACAACAATTTGTTTTACCTATATCTATACCGCAAATTAATGTGTTTTCTGTAATTCTTCCTATTTTTTCATTAACTTCGTTAACTCTCATAACTTTATCCTCCTCTAGTCTAATTCTAGCATTTTTTGTAGAATTTAACTATCTGATTTTATTATAAGAGTCTACTTAAAAATAATATAGTAACATCAGTTACTATATTATCACATTTTTAAGAGTTTTTTAACTCCCCGATTTGTTTTTTAGATAAACCAGTTGTTTTAATAATATCGCTGGTAGATAAACCTATATCTAACATTCTCTTGGCAAGGCTTTCTTTATCTTTCTCAAAAGACTTCTTATCTTCTTCAAAAGATTTCTGTCCTTCTTCAAGAGACTTTTGTCCTTCTTCAAGAGATTTCTGTCCTTCTTCAAGAGATTTCTGTCCTTCTTCAAGAGATTTCTTCCTCTCTTCAAGAATCTTATTATTTTCTTCTATAAATTTCTTACCTTCTTCAATTTTTAC
>CAMLTY010000094.1 GCA_946486465.1 uncultured Mycoplasmatota bacterium | reverse complement strand
TTTTTTACTTTTTTGCCAATTAATTATTTATTTGTTTATGGCTGAGTAGTAACTTGAACATAAAATAAATAAAGAAAATTAAATAGAATTTATTGATTTATAAAGTTCAAGTGTGATATATTATAGTTGTAATGAAGTTTTAGTGGGCGTGTTTTTAATACGTCTTTTTTTATTTTTAAGCGGGGTGATTAAATGGTTGAATTAGAAGATAAAAGTCGGTTAAAACCTATGTTATTTGTTGATGAAATGATTTCTTATTTAAAAAATAAGAATATAAAGTTTAATTATATTAGTGAAAACGATGCTCTTAAGTATTTGAAAAGCAATAATAATTATTATAATTTAACATCATATAAACATAATTTTTTAAAATATCCTTCACCTGCAGGTAAATTTGAGGGAAAATATCAAGATTTAGATTTTGCATATCTAAAAGATTTATCTATTATAGATTATAGAGTTAGATTAGTTTTATTTAGAATGATTATAGATATAGAGCATTATTTAAAAATGAAAATATTAAATACTTTTGAAAATATAAATGAAGAAGATGGCTATAGAATAGTTAATTTGTATTTAAATAGAGATTTTAATGATAATAAGTCACCTAAAAAACTTCATAATAGTATTTTTAAAAAAGTTGGAAGTGAATATTATCAAAAGATATTTTATAAATATGATATTGATAAAGATAAGAAACTTGAAAATATTCCTATATGGGAATTTCTTGAAATTATTACTTTTGGAGAATTGGTTAGTTTCTATGACTTTTATACTAAAGAATATGAATTAAGAGAAGAAAGTAAAGATATTTATATACTAAGAGATATTGTTAAACTAAGAAATGCGGTGGCCCATAATTCTTGTATTTTAAATGACTTGGTTAGTAAGGATAATAAGTATCCAGTTCCTTTTAAAGTTGTAAATTATTTAAAGCGATGTGGTATTGTTAAAGAAATGCGGACTAAAAAAATGAGTAATTCTAGAATTAGACAAATTACTTATACTCTTTATATGTTTAATAAAATAGTAACTAGTGATGACATTAAAGAAGTTGTTAAAAAAGAAATTAATGAATTATTTTATGATAGAATAATTTATCATAAAGAGTATTATAGTAATAATGAATTATTAAAATCGGTATATTCTTTTTTTGATAAAATTGTAAAAAAATGTTACAAAAATGCGGAAAAAAGTTTGACATAGATTGTAACATATGATATATTAAATATGCAAGAAAAAAATGTTAAATCATTTTTGCAAGGGAGCCATGGGATTCTGTGGGGCCCTATTTTTCTTTTGTAATAAATTGTATTTGATATAGACTTAAATCTTTTGCTTTGATAAAATGTTAATGGAGATGATTTGATGGAATTTATTGATAAAATAAAGATGAGAGTTAAAGATGATTTTAAGAAAATAGTTTTACCTGAATCTAATGATGTTAGAGTTTTAGAGGCTGCTTCTACTATAAAAAAAGAAGCTTTCGCTGATATTATTTTAGTAGGTAAAGAAAGTGAGATAGAAAGTCTTGCTAAAGATAATAATATTGATATTAATGGAGTTACTATTATTAATCCAGATACTTTTAGTGATAGTGAAAAGTTAATTAATGACTATTATGAACTTAGAAAACATAAAGGTATTAGTTTAGATGATGCTAAGAATACTATTTTAAATGATTATGTTTATTTTGCTAATATGTTAGTTAAAGATGGCTATGCTGATGGGGTTGTATCTGGAGCATGTCATAGTAGTGCTGATACATTAAGACCTGCTTTACAGATAATTAAGACTAGTAAAGATACAAAAGTTGCTTCTGCTTTCTTTTTAATGGTTGTTCCTAATTGTGAATATGGTTCTAATGGAGTGTTTGTTTATTCTGATTGTGGAATGATACAAAATCCTAGTAGTGAAGAGTTAGTTGAGATTGGAATGATGAGTGCTAAAACATTTAGATTATTAGTAGAAGAAGAACCTAATGTTGCTTTCCTTTCTCATTCTACTTTTGGCTCTTCTAAATGTAGTGATGTTGATAAAGTTGTTAAAGCAGTAGAGATGGCTAGAAAAGAATATCCTGATATTAATTTAGATGGAGAGTTACAATTTGATGCTGCTGTTGTTCCTCTTGTTGCTAAGAGTAAAGCACCTAAGAGTAGTGTAGCAGGTAAAGCTAATGTTTTAATATTTCCAGATTTAGATGCAGGGAATATTGGTTATAAGATTACAGAAAGACTTGCTAAAGCGAAAGCTTATGGTCCTGTTACACAAGGACTTGCTAAACCTGTTAATGATTTGTCACGTGGATGTAATGCTAATGATATAGTAGGAGTTGTTGCAATAACTGCTTTACAGGCATTGAATAGTAAGTAGGGGGTTTTATGAAGATAGTATCTTTTAATGTAGCAGGTTTTAGAGCTTGTTTAAAGAAAGGTTTTGAAGACTTCTTTAAAGAAAGTAATGCTAATATTTATTGTCTACAAGAAGTGAAAGCGATAGAGAGTGAGATTCCTTTTAGACCAAAAGGGTATAACTTTTATTTAAATACTGCCGATAAGAAAGGTTATTCTGGAGTAGCAGTTTATTCTAGGGTTAAACCTCTTGATGTAGCATATGGTATAGATGTTGATATACATGACCATGAAGGTAGAGTTATAACGCTTGAATATGATGACTTTTTCTTAGTTTGTGTATATGTTCCTAATGTCAAGAGAGACTTGTCAAGACTTGATTATCGAATGACTTGGGAAGAAGATTTTCTTAAATATTTACAAAGTCTTGATAAGAAGAAACCTGTTATTGTTTGTGGAGATTTTAATGTTGCTCATAAAGAAATAGATCTTGCTAATCCTAAAGGTAATGTTGGTAATGCTGGTTTTACTATCGAAGAACGGGATGCTTTTACAAGACTATTAGATGGTGGTTTTACTGATGTTTATCGTTATCTATATAAAGATAAAGCAGATGCTTATACTTGGTGGAGTTATATGGGGAAAGCTAGAGAGAAGAATATTGGTTGGAGAATTGACTATTTTCTAGTGTCAAATAGATTTATAGGTAGTGTAAAGGATATGAAAATAGACAGTGATGTGTT
>CAMLTY010000093.1 GCA_946486465.1 uncultured Mycoplasmatota bacterium | reverse complement strand
ATAATGAGAAAGGAATTAGTATGAGTTATATAAAAGATTTAAGAAAGTATGTAGGGCATAATCCTATCTTAACTGCTGGAGTGGGCTTGTTTGTTTTTAATGATAAAGATGAAGTACTTATGCAACTTAGAACTGATTATAATCAGTATGGTTTTCCAGGTGGAGCGATGGAATTAGGTGAAAGTTTTGAAGAGGTTGCAAGACGTGAATTAAAAGAAGAGACTAACTTAGATATTATAGATTTAGAGATGGTTAAAGTGTTATCAGGAAAAGATACATATAGAGAATATCCTAATGGAGATAAATTATATGATATAACTGCTATCTATGTAATAAAGAAATATAGTGGAGACTTAAAAGTAAATGATAATGAAAGTAAAAAGTTAGAGTGGTTTAATGTAGGAAACTTACCATCTAATATGACAGAACATACTAAAAACTATCTTGAAAAATACGGTGATATATTAGGTAGGGCTTTAAAGATATATAAAGGAGTGAATAAATAATGATAGATTTACATATGCATACAACTTATTCTGATGGAACAGATACAGTTAAAGAACTATTAGAAAAAGCAGAAGACATAGGCTTAGAAGTTATTTCTATAACAGATCATAATACTTGTAAAGCCTATTTAGAAATGGAAAAATTTAATGTAAAAGAAAAATATAAAGGAGATATATTAGTAGGATGTGAGTTTTCAGCTAGTTTTGATAATAGAGCGATAGAAATAATAGGATATGGCTTTGATTATAAAATTGTAAATGAATATTTAAAAAAGTTTTATGATAAAAAGTTAATTGAAAAAAGAACAGAAATTTCATTTAATAGATTATTTAATAAAATTAATGAACTTGATTTAGAGTTTCATATTCCAAAGGAAAAAATTGCTATAGATATGTATTATGAGATAACAATATATAATGAATTAAAAAATATCCAGAAAATATGAAAAAACTAAAAGAGAAAGTTTGGGATAGTTTTAGTGATTTTTTAAGAAAAGGTTTAAATAATAGAGATAGTTTATTATTTATAAATAAAGTAGAGTTCTATCCATCAGCAGAAAAAGTAGTAAATCTTATTCGTGAAAATGGTGGTATTGCATTCTTAGCACATCCTTATCAATATAAGTTTACTGATACAGAAAGATTTCTAGATAAAATTTATAATGAAGTTGCTTTAGATGGAGTAGAGTGTTTTTATACAACGTTTAGTGAAGAACAAACTAGTTATTTACTTGATTTTGTAAAGAAAAGAAATCTTTTAATATCAGGTGGAAGTGACTATCATGGTACTAATAAAGAAAATCATAATCTTGGCGTTGGTAGAGGTAATCTTAAGATAAGTAAAGATATTATAAATAACTATAAAATAGAGAAATATTATAGTAGTTTTTAATCTCTATAACTTGAAAAATATAATATTTTCTGATACTATTAATATGTCAAAGAAATTTGCATAAAATAAAAAAGTAGGAACACTTAGTATTACCGTGTTGAGTGAAACCTATATAATTGTTGTTCCACCTAATTCAACGCTGTGAGTTAGGTGGCTTTTCTATATTAAAGCTAAAAGCAGTAATAGATTTTGGAAAAGGATTATAACTACTAAAGCAACGATCAATGAATCTTTCTTGTTCATTATATCGACCTCCTTTCTGAGGCCCCACCCAACTATTAAATGTTCCTAAATATATAGTAACATATTATATATCTTATAACAATTAAAAATATAAAGTTTTTACTGGTAATTTTTACCACTGTATAAGATATAATTTTAAGTAAAAATTATAGATATTGTCATTTAATTTCATCTATGATAGACTTAAAAAGAAATGAGGAGTTATTATGAAGTTAGTGATAGAAAATCTAAATAAAAGCTTTGATAAAAAGTGTGTACTTAAAAATATTAATTTTACTTTTGAAAGTGGTAAGATTTATGGATTATTAGGAAGAAATGGAGCAGGAAAGACTACTTTTTTTAACTGCTTAAATGAAGATTTAAAATGTGATAGTGGAGAGTTTTATTTAAGTGAAGAGAAATCTAATAAAAAAATAGAAAGTAGTGATATAGGTTATGTTCTATCAACACCTGTAGTACCTGAATTTCTAACAGGAAGAGAGTTTTTAAAATACTTTATAGATATTAATAAAGATAATATTAAAGATTTAAAAACTATAGATGAATATTTTGATATAGTTAAGATAGATGTGGAAGATAGAGATAAATTAATGAAAGATTATTCTCATGGTATGAAGAATAAAATGCAGATGTTAATCTATTTAATAGCAAGTCCAAACATTTTATTACTTGATGAACCTTTAACATCATTTGATGTTGTAGTAGCAGAAGAGATGAAAGAGTTATTAAAGAAAATGAAGAATGATAGAATTCTTATCTTTTCTACCCATATTATGGAACTTGCTCTAGATTTATGTGATGAGATAGTAGTATTAAATAAAGGAGAGCTTTTAGAAATAAAAAGAGATGAATTAACAGATAAAGAATTAAAGAATAAGATAATTAATGTTTTAAAGGGTGAAGAAGATGCTTAATAATTTTTTAATATCTTTAAGAGTAAAAAATGCTTATACTGTTAATCAGCTTATTTATGGTTTTAGTAAACTGCCTTTAATAGGTAAGTTAATACCTACTAAGTTTTATGGCCTTAAGAGTTTTAAAGTAATTAGTTTTATAATTTCTATTATAAGAGAATTAATTATGACTTTTGGTTATAAACTACTATATATTTATATATTCTTATTATTACCATTAACTATTTATAAAAATTTTGATGTTAGTTATATAATACATATCTATATCTTTTTAGCATTAATAGGATCTTTTGCTAACACAGAAATATTTAATCCCACAAGAGATAAATATTATTTAATCGTCTTAATGAAGATGAGGGCGAAAGATTATATTGTACCTAACTTTATTTATTTTTTAGGAAGTATCTTTGTAGGACAATTAGTATCCTTAATTCTATTATTCTTTAAGGTTATTACTTGGTATCAAGCTTTAATGTTAGTAATATTTACATTATGTGTTAAATCAATTGCTGTAGCATTTTATTTTTATCGCATGAAAAAGAAAAATATCATTATAAATGAGAATAAACCTAAGTCTTGGACTTTATACTTTGGTTTAATAATAGCACTTTTATTAATAGG
>CAMLTY010000092.1 GCA_946486465.1 uncultured Mycoplasmatota bacterium | reverse complement strand
AATCATTCTGAAGAATATTATTATGAAATAAGAAATTTAGATAGAGATAAGAAAAAAATTAGTCATCTAGCTGATTATAAAAGAGCGGCTAGAACTATCTATTTAAATAAAGCTTGTTTTAATGGTTTATATAGAGTTAACAGTAAAAATGAGTTTAATGTACCATTTGGAAAAAAGAATAAAGTCAATACTTATGATGGAAGTAATCTAACACTTGTATATGTTTATCTTAATACAAATAATGTTAAGATATTAAGTACTGATTTTGCCGAATCAGTTAAAGATGCTAAAAAGGGAGATTTTATATATTTTGACCCTCCATATGATTCTGATACTTCTACCTTTAATAGTTATACTGAAAATGGTTTTGGTAAAGAAGAACAGAAAAGGTTAGCAGAAGTATTTAAAGACTTAGATAAAAGAGGTTGTTATGTAATGTTATCTAATTATAATACGTCATTAATAAAAGAATTATACAAAGACTATAATTTCCATTATATTGAAGCGAAAAGAAATATAGGTGCTAAAGCTAAAGATAGAGGTATTGTTGAAGAAATTATTATAACGAATTTTGAAAATAATGAAAAAATATTTGATGAATAGTAAATAATTAATATAGAGGGGGTTAGATAATGAAGAGAAAGTACTATTATGATTCTAATAACTTTAAGCTAAATTTAGGAGATTCTTTTAAAGAATTAAAGAAAATAGAGCCTAAAAGTGTAGATATGATTTTTGCAGATCCTCCTTACTTTTTATCAGGAGATGGTATTACTTGTAGTGGAGGAAAGATGGCATCTGTTAATAAAGGAGAATGGGATAAAAAAATAAGTATTGATGAAAAACATAAATTTAATAGGAAATGGATTAGATTATGCTATCAAGTTTTAAAAGATAATGGTACTATTTGGATAAGTGGAACAATGCATAATATTTATTCAATAGGAATGGCTTTAGAACAAGAAGGTTTTAAAATAATAAATAATATTACTTGGAAAAAGTTAAATCCTCCACCTAATATAAGTTGTAGATGTTTTGTTCATTCAACAGAAACTATTCTTTGGGCTAAAAAAGATATAAAGAATGTAAAATATAAATTTAACTATGCTTTAATGAAAGATTTAAATGATGGAAAACAAGCTAAAGACGTATGGGAGTCATCATTAACTAAACCTAGTGAAAAAAAGTTTGGAAAACATCCCACCCAAAAACCTGAAGTAATACTTGAGAAAATAATACTTGCATCAACAGATGAAGGTGACTTAATACTAGATCCTTTTAATGGCAGTGGTACTACAGGCGTAGTAGCAAATAAATTAAAGAGAAATTATATTGGTATTGATATAGAAAAAGAATACTTAGATCTTACAATAAGAAGAAAGGAGAATTGTGAGTAATGAAAAGAGATTTTAATGAGTGGCTAAGTAAATTTAAATCTAGTATATCTAATTATAATTATTATGTTGATTTTGAAAAAGTATATAAATATGCTGAAAAATATAAAGTTGAACTAAATATTTTAAACTCTTTGATAGGTAGTAAAAATATAGAAGAAGAATTTAAAGATATTATAATTAAATATCCAGAGACTTTAGAAGTAATACCATTATTACTTGCTGTAAGATCAAATGAGATATTTATAAAAGATTCAACAAATGAATATTTATTTAAATTTAATAAAATTGTTTATTCAATAAATGATTATATAAAATTTATGGAAGAAACAGGATTATTTGAATTGTTACAAAATCATATTATTAATAATTTATATGATTATATTTTAGGAATAGAAGTTGGCCTAGATTCTCATGCAAGGAAAAGTCGTGGTGGCGATTTAATGGAAGATTTAGTAGAGTCATATATAATTAAAGCTGGTTATAAAAAGAATGCTAATTATTTTAAAGAAATGTATTTATCTGATATAGAGAAAAAATGGAATTTAGATTTGTCAGCTTTATCAGGTAATAATACTTCTACTAAAAGATTTGATTTTGTTATTAAAACAGATAATCAAGTATATGTTATTGAAACAAATTTCTATGCTACACAAGGCTCTAAATTAAATGAAACTGCTAGAAGTTATAAAATGTTAGCAGAAGAATCTAAATTAGTTGAGGGAGTAACTTTTATTTGGATTACTGATGGAATTGGTTGGAATAGTGCTAGAAAAAATCTCGAAGAAACATTTAACGAATTAGAAACAATGTATAATATTGATGACCTTGAAAATGGTATTTTAGAAAGGTTAAGTTAAATGATTTATACTACTCATTATAAATCTCCAATAGGAGATATTTTACTAGCTTCTAAAAACAATAAACTAATTGGTTTATGGATAGAAGGACAGAAATATTATTTTTCTTGCTTAAAAAATGAAATAAAAGAAGAAGAGAAAGAAATATTAATTAAGACTAAAGAATGGCTAGATAGATATTTTAAAGGAGAAAAACCTAGTATAAATGAACTTGATTTAAATCCTTTAGGTAGTGACTTTAGAAAAAGTGTTTGGAAAATACTTTGTGAAATACCTTATGGAGAAGTTATTACATATAAAGATATTGCAGATACTATTGCAAAACAAAAAGGTCTTAAAAAGATGTCTAGTCAAGCTATAGGTAATGCTGTTAGTCATAATCCTATTTCCATAATTATACCGTGTCATAGAGTAGTAGGATCAAATGGTAGTTTAACTGGTTATGCAGGTGGTATTGATAAGAAAGTTTATTTATTAAAACACGAAAAAGTTAATATGGAAAAATTATTTATTCCAAAGAAAGGAACGTCATTATGAAAAGATGTAAGTGGTGTAATTTAGATAATCCAATATACATTAAATATCATGATGAAGAGTGGGGAGTACCTAATTTTGATGATAAATACTTATTTGAAATGTTAATATTAGAATCATTCCAAGCAGGATTATCTTGGGAATGTGTTTTAAATAAAAGAGAGAGTTTTAGGAAAGCTTATGATAACTTTAATCTAGATAAAGTTTGTTCCTATGATGATGAAAAGATTAATGAATTACTAGATAATAAAGATATTATTAGAAATAAACTAAAAATAAAAGCTAGTATAAATAATGCTAATATATTTAGAGATATAAAGAATGAGTATGGTAGTTTTTATAATTATTTAAAAGTATTTACTAAAGATAAAATAATTTATGAAACAGATAAGACTACTAACGATTTATCAGATG
>CAMLTY010000091.1 GCA_946486465.1 uncultured Mycoplasmatota bacterium | reverse complement strand
AAATAATAATAGATATTAATATTTCTTTTTTAATATGACTTTTTACTTTTTTATCATCTTCTAATAAATTTAAACTTCTCGCTTCTTTTATAATCATATTTTCATAAGCGAATCTATCTATATTTAAATTACCATTAATAATATTTTCAAATACATATTTCAATGTTATAGGTAATGAATCTTTTCCTTCATTACTTAATACCATAATATTATCTTGATTTATAGTAATCATTTTCCTTTGTTCTAATGCTAAAAGATCTCCTAATAAAGAACTAGTATAATTAATACTAAAGTTATCAATATAAGATAATACTGATGGAGAATATTCTTTTAATACATCACGATAATAACTTTTATCTTTAGAAAAATCAACACTAGATAGTTTTAATTTCATATATTTTTTTCTACTTAAATAAATAGCGATTAAAATAATCCAAAGTAATATTGGTTCTACAATTGCTAAAAATAAAGATAGAACTAAAACAATAATAATAGCATTCATAAAATATTTATTTTTTAACTCCATAACAACATCTTCATCTATATTGTTTATATCATCAATTTGTAACTCCTCTAAAGCATCAGGTGGAGCGTTTCTTATCTCTTCTTTAATTTCATAATCTATACTATCATTTTGATAGTCATTATAAATGCCACTACCTAATGAAAAAGCATTAAAAATAAAACAGCCCATAAATACTATTAGTACAATAATTTTAATTTTTTTACTTGTCATAATAAAATACTCCCTTTAGTTATTTATAATTAAATCTTGATACTCTTTATGATTATTAATCCATTTAATTGCATAAGAACAACTACATTTTACTTTAATATTATTTTCTTTAAAATAATTAAAAGCATAAGTTAAAAGAATACTTGCAATACCTTTTCCTCTTAAGCTTATATCAACAAAAGTATGATTAACATCTACAACATTAGAAGATATATAAGGATAATCTACTTCTCCTAAAATATTACCTTTATCATCTAAATATATTGTTCTATTCTCTTCTACTTTAAACATGTTATCACCTAAATTAATTATATAGTATAACTTTACTATTTACTAGCATTTTAACATAATGTTATAATAAAACAAAAAGAAAGGAAGATGTTTATGAAATGTCCAGTTTGTAAAGATGTTACTCTTTTAATGAGTGAAAGATGCGGTGTAGAAATAGATTATTGTCCAGAGTGCCGTGGTATCTGGTTAGATCGTGGAGAACTTGAAAAGATTATGGAAAAAGAAGATGCTTATATAAATAAAGAAGTTAAAGAAAGTTCTCACAAAGAATCAAAACATTATGAAGAAAAACCTAGAAAACAAAAAAGAGAATCGTTTATGAGTGAAATCTTTGAAATGTTTGGAGACTAAAAAATAGTAGTTAAAAGCACTACTATTTTTATTTTATAACCCTATTTTTTTATTCTCATCCTCTTGTAATATTTCACTTAATACCCAGTTATTATTTTCATTTTTAACAAATTTCCAAAACTCTATAAAAGATTTATTTTTAGTAGTACCACTGACTATACTCTTTGTCTTAGTATCAACAATATAATCTATCATTTTTCCTTTTATATAAAACCAAATCAAATCTTTATTATCATCTTTATCATCATAAACAGATACTGGCTTTAGATTAACTAATCTTATTTTCTTTAAGATATTTCTTCTATTATTAATATCCATCCACTCAAGCTTAGACTTAAAATTCTCATATAAATCTTTATCCATATAGTCTTTCGCTTTACTAATATCGTTATTAGTCCAAGCTTCTTCTACAATATAAAATGTTTCTATTACTCTTTTTTCAATAGTTTTATACTTCCAAGTAATATCTTTATTATCTAATAGTCTTAAATATCTTTTACTATTAAAAGATGCTCTTAGTACTTTAAAATATAAGATTATTGTAGATGCAAATATTATAATCATAAATACTATAGCAGAAATAATATTAGAAATAGGACTACTATAACCTCTTCTTCCATAATGTCTACTACTAGAACCACCAGAACTCGAATGAGATCCACTACTTCCTCCACCTGCTCTTAAAATAGTTATAGGATTATCATAAGATATTTCTTTAGCATTTACTACAATAACATTACAAGAAATAACTACTAATAAAAGTAAAAAAGATAGTAATAAAATATTTTTCATAAACTTAACCTTCTTCTATTATTTTACATACATCTATCCATTCTTTATAATTAGATGTTTCTTCTAACTCTTTAATAGTAAGTTTTACAGCACTATTACTACTACCACAAGCAGGATAAACTGTATCGAAGTCTTTTAGAGATATATCTAAATAAACATCTACCCCTTCATTTATACCAAAGGGACAAACTCCACCTACTTTATGACCAATAAGAGGTTCTACCTCATCTACCTTAATCATTTTAGATTTCTCATTGAATTTACTTTTATATTTAGCATTATCTATCTTTCTATTACCTGCTGCTACTATTAATATAGGTTTATTATTTACTAAAAATGATAAAGTCTTAGCAATTTCAGCTTCTTTGCAGTTTAGAGCAATCGCTGCTTCCTTCACCGTTGCAGATGATGTATCAAATTCTTTTATTTTATTATCTAATCCATATTTTCCTAAATGTTCTTTTGCATTTTTTAATGACATAACTTCCACTCCTTATCTATTTTCTAATTCATTTAATTTATTTTTATCTAAATAAATAACTTTTTCTTTAAATCTATTTATATAATTTAACTTCTTCTTTTCTTTCTTATAATAGCTATTAACAACTCTAAACATATCTATTAACTGTAATAATGTTGGTGGATAATTATACTCTTCCTTACCATTTCTTTGATTAAGCCACCGTCTTATAACTCTTTTATAAACTTTACTTTTCTTTATACTTATATAATATATCTTATCACATTTCTCTAAGCCTTTAATAAATTTACTTCTTCCTACATCTTCTATTATAAAAGAATCTTTAGATAAAATATCATTAAACATTTTCTTAATAGTTTTATCATCTCTTCTAATATGATTATTAAGATCATCAAAAACTAATTTATCAAGTTCATATCTTTTTATATTATACTTTTTACTTAATACCTTACTTAAAGTTGTTTTACCTGATGCCGGTGGTCCTATAATATATATCTTCAATATAATCACTTTCTTTCAATTAGAATTATATCAAGAAAAATAGAACTCTTAAAAGCCCTATTTTAAATCTTCTTTATTATAAATAAAATC
>CAMLTY010000090.1 GCA_946486465.1 uncultured Mycoplasmatota bacterium | reverse complement strand
ATGGGGAATTAGCTCAGCTGGGAGAGCGTCACGTTTGCACCGTGAAGGTCAGGGGTTCGATCCCCCTATTCTCCACCATTTAGATTTTATCCTCTGTTTATCAGAGGTTTTATTATGTAAAAAATTAAGTTAGGCTTGTCCTAGCTTTTTTTGTCATAAATACAAGTTATTTCATACTTTATATTAGGTGGTGATGATAATGGAAAACTTTTATCATAATGGCTGTTTTATTTTAGGACCTACTGGTCCAACTGGACCTATGGGAGTAACTGGGGTGACAGGCCCAACAGGTGCGACTGGTGCAAGTGGGGTTACTGGACCAACTGGAGCGATAGGTATAACTGGTCCTACAGGTCCTACGGGAGAGATGGGAATTACTGGTCCTACAGGTGTTACTGGTCCTACTGGTGAAACAGGACCTACGGGACCTACTGGACCTGGTCTAAATAATAATTATGCCTTTGTTGTAAATCAAGCAACGGATATTAGTTCTGGTAATGTAATTCCACTAGCTTTACAATTTAGTGGAGGAACACCTAATATTACTGTAAGTAATGCTACTATTACTTTACCAAGTCCTGGTACTTATTATGTTTCTTTTAGTTTAACAGGAAGATTTGGTGTTAATCAAAATGGATCTATAATTCCTATTATTAATGGAATACCTCAAGATCGTTTAGCACCTACTAATAATACTAATAGCGTTAATAGTGATATTACAATACAAGATGGAACATTAATTCAAGCGTCTACTAATAGTACTGTTCAATTTTTATATACCGGTAGTACTGCTGTTTCTAGAGCAAACTTTTTTGTTTCAGTTTTTAAAGTATCAAATGTTTAATATATTTTTGTCTAGTATAGATACTGCTACTTCTGCTGAAATTATAATTTATGCAAAAAGACCTAGAACTTGATTTCTAGGCCTTTTTATTTTGTTTCTTTTTTCTTATTACAAACCAGTAGTACATTGCAACTACAAAGATTATTACTAGTATTATTAAAATTATATTAGAGAAGTTATCTAAGTAACCAACTATTGTTTCCCATTTATCCCCTACTATACTACCTACTATTATTAAAACTGTATTCCAGATTAGAGAACCTGTTATAGTATAAAGTAAAAACTTTTGCATAGGCATCTCGCTCATACCTGCAGGAATAGAGATTAAACTTCTTACTATTGGTATAAATCTACAGAAGAAAACTGTTTTATTACCTTTAGTATCAAACCATTTATCGGCTTTTTCTATATCACTGGCTTTAAGTCTTAATACTTTACCTATTTTACCATTTACTATTCTTTTTAATCTTTCTTTATTAAAGATTTTACCAATATAATAAAGTACTATCGCTCCAAGTAGGGAACCAAGTGTTGCTGCTAGTATCATTATAGGTATATTTAGTGATGTATAAGTAGTCATGAAACCACCAAATACTAATATTACTTCTGATGGTATGGGTGGGAAAATATTTTCTATTGCAATTAGAAGGAATACTCCTAAGTACCCAACTTGTTCCATTATATTAATTATTATTTGTTCCATATATATCTCCTTTACTAGTTTTGTCTTTTTAATTATAACATCTATAGTAGTAATATGTCACTATAATTTATCTTTATATTTCCTTAATAAGTATTCTTCTTCTAAAAAATATTTATCATTAATCTTAATTAAGTGATGGTAGTCTCTTTTAAAGTCTTTAGTTCTCTTTACTATTTTGCTCTTTTTAAACTTATATTTATGTAAATATCTTTCTAGAGTAAACTTTTCTAAATAATAATTTATATTTCTTTTTTCTGTTAGTAGTTTTATTACTAAGAGAACGATGATTAGTAAAATATTTATAGTAGGATTATAGAAAAAGAAGATTGTAATAAGACAAAGAAAGATGAATGAGATAAAATATATTATTTTAAAACTAAGATTATAGGAGGTTAAATAACAAATAATTAATTGCATGATTCTACCTCCATCTAAGGGATAGATTGGTAAAAGATTAAATAATAATATACTATAATTTATAGTTTTTATTATTTCTTGATAGTTATATAAGTATGGTATATTCATTAAAACTAGATAACAGCCTAACTGCATAATTGGTCCCATTAAAAGAACTATTAACTCTTCTTTTATAGGACAGTTTACTTCATGGTTAAACTTAGATACTCCTCCATAGGGATAGAAAACTATTTTATCTACTTCCCAGTTAAAGAAATAAGCTGTAAAGAAATGACCACACTCATGGATTAAAAGAAGAATAGTAGTAATTGTTATTAGATTAAAATATCCTGAAAGAAGAGATAAAACTATTAAGAAGTAACAACTTGGATGAATAGAAATCTTACTTAATATATTCTTTATAGTCGACAAAACTACCCTCTTTTTGGAATGCTAGATATAGATTAGTATCTATAGTCTCTCCTATTAGAGAACCTTTTTCTACATAATCATACATATTTACACTTGATGTTACATTACCATAGAAAACATCTACTCCATTCATCTGTTGTATTATAACTGTTTTACCATATTTATCTTTATCTCCTATAAAAACTACGATACCACTATCTAAAGATTTCACTAAATAATTAGAGTCAACTGTTAATTTAACACCATCTTCATACATACTTTTATCAGTATAAACTAAGTCTTCATTAAAAACTTCTTTTGTCTCGTTAGACTCTTCCTTTGTACCTAAGAAATATTTATCATAAAGTGTTTTAAAGTCAGTAAATGGTAGTGATGTGTTATAAACATATTTATTAAAATTACTTTTAAATTCTAGATTAGTTTTAAATCCTATTAAAAGAATAAGAGTTACTATTATAGTTAGTAATACTTTTGTTATAAAGACTCTTATATGCTTTTTTAAATTATAATTAGGCTCTTGCTCTTTCTTCTTATAAAATTTAGATTCTACCATTTATATCACCACTTAATTATATGTATTAAGTATAAGAAAAAGACATCAGTTTAAATGTCTTTTATGTGGCATATATTTACAAATTAAATATAGTATTTCTCCATAGATAATATTTAGTATTAAACTATTGTATATTAAATAAAGAGTACTTTCTATAGAAACAGGTACTACATTAAAGATAAATAGACTAAGGGAGAAAATAGTTTGATATATTACTATTACTAATATAGTTAAAAATAAGTTAGTTAAAAGATTAAGTTCCATTTTCTTATAGATAAAACTTACTATTAGTCCTATTAATAAAAAGAAAATAGCATGGGTAAATAAAAGATTTGTATAGAATAAATCATAAAGGAATCCTGTTATTCCTACTAGAATATAATAATCTTTATCTTTTTTCTTAAAGAATGGATAAATTATAACAAGACTAATTAAAGTAAAGTATGGAGTAAATAAAGATA
>CAMLTY010000089.1 GCA_946486465.1 uncultured Mycoplasmatota bacterium | reverse complement strand
TCTTTAGCAGCGATATGTTCAACACCTGTTCCAATGAATGGAGCTTCTGTTTTTAATAATGGCATAGCTTGACGTTGCATGTTAGCACCCATCAAAGCACGAGTTGCATCATCATGCTCTAGGAATGGAATACAACTTGTTGTTACTGATACAACTTGTTGAGGTGATACATCGATGTAATCTACTTGTTCAGGTTTAGCAAGAATGTTTTCATCTCTAAATCTTGCAGCGACTGTTTTATCAATAATAACATTATCTTCATTAGTATTAACTGTTGATTGAGAGATGATATAGTCTTGTTCTTCATCTGCTGTTAAGTAAACTACTTCATCTGTTATCTTACAGTTTTCTACTTTACGATATGGAGTCATAATAAATCCATATTCATCTATTTTAGCATAACTTGCTAATGATGTTATAAGTCCAATGTTTTGTCCTTCTGGTGACTCGATAGGACAGATTCTACCATAGTGGGAAGCATTAACGTCACGTACTTCTACACCTGCTCTATCACGAGAAAGTCCACCTGGTCCTAAAGCTGACAAACGACGTTTATTAGTAAGTTCTGCAATAGGGTTTGTTTGGTCCATGAATTGTGATAATTGAGATGAGCCAAAGAACTCTTTCATAGCAGCTGTTACTGGTCTAATGTTAATTAATGTCTTAGGAGTTACTTCTTCCATCTCTTGAGTAGTCATTCTCTCACGAATAACTCTTTCCATACGAGAAATACCAATTCTAAATTGATTTTGTAATAATTCTCCTACTTGTCTAATACGACGGTTACCTAAATGGTCAATTTCATCATAATTACCTACACCGTGTAGAAGGTTTAAGTAATAGGATACAGCTGCATATACATCTGATATTGTTAGACGTTTAGAATCAATAGTCCCGTCATTACCAATAACAATTAGTTTTTTCTTCTTATCATTTGGGTCAAGAATTGTAATCTTTTGAATTTTGTTATATGTATCAAGTTCATCATTAATCTTTACTTCTTCTACACCATAACCATTTTTAAAGATTTCTCTTAAATCTTCTAATATTTCTTTAGTTACAACTGTACCTTTTGGATATTTGATCTCATCATCAATTACTATATCTTCAGCTAGGGTTTGATTTAACAAACGGTCTACAATATTTAATTTACGATTAAATTTATAACGTCCTACTTTTGCTAAATCATATCTAAACTCATCAAAGAATCTTGTTATGATATGGTTTTTAGATGAATCTAGTGTTGCAGGTTCACCTGGTCTTAATTTCTCATATATTTCAATTAAAGCTTCATCTAAGTTCTTAGTTGCATCTTTTGCAATAGTATTCTTAAGGAAATCATCTTCTCCAAATAGTTTTAAGATATCATCATCACTAGAAAGACCAAAAGCACGCAATAATGTTGTTAAGGTTACTTTTCTAGTTCTATCTATTCTTACATATAATACATCTCTAGCATCTGCTTCAAATTCTAGCCATGTACCACGTGTAGGAATAATTTGTGATGTGATTAACTCACGACCATTTTTGTCTATTTCTCTATTATAGTATACACTTGGAGAACGAACTAATTGAGATACAACAACACGTTCTGCTCCATTTATTATAAATGTACCACTATCAGTCATAATAGGCATATCACCTAGGAAGATTTCTTGCTCTTTTACTTCACCTGTCTCACGATTAAAAAGACGCACTTCTACCTTTAGTGGTGCTGCATAAGTGGTTTCTCTATCTTTACTAGCTTTAATTGAATATCTTGGTTCTTCAAAATGATAATCACCAAACTCTAAAGATAGTGTACCTGAAAAGTTTTCAACTGGGAATAAGTCTTCAAAAACTTCTTTTATTCCTGTTGTAATAAACCAATCATATGATTTTTTCTGGATTTCCAACAAATCCTTTAGCTCATAAGTATTTCTTATTCTTGAATAATTTCTTCTTTCACGTTTTTTTCCATATTTTACAATTTTATATGACACTAAAATTCACCCCATTACCATAGTTTTTTACATTTATTATTCCAAAAAATAATACATTGCCAATTTATATTATTAACACAAACTCATCAACAAGTCAACACATTTTTGCAACTATTATATAAAAACCTTTACTTTTATTAACAATACTTACATCATAGTATTTTTTTAAGTCGGAAATTGTCGACTTTGCACCTTGTTCTTTTCTTATTACTAAATACATTACACCATCAGGCTCCAAATGACTTCTAGCATTGAGCAAGATATCATAAACTATTTTTTTACCTGCTCTAATCGGTGGATTTGTAATAATAGTTTTATATTTTCTAGTGACGTTTTGATAACAGTCGCTAAGAAATACATTTATATTAGTACATCTATTTTCTTTAATATTTCTTTTAGACAGATGTAACGCTCTTTTATTAACATCTATCATATCAACTTCTAAGTTAGTTTTCTCATTAACAACAATTCCTAGTACCCCATAACCACAACCAACATCGAGTATTGGTCCTTTTAATTCGTCATATGGCAAAGACTCTAAAAGTAATCTACTACCATAATCTAGACCATGTTTAGCGAAGACGCCATTATCCGTATAAAAAATAAAATTCTGATTAAAGAGTGTTGTTGTAGTCTTTTTTAAATTACTAGGGAGATTCTGGTCATTTTCAAAATAATGACTCATTAACATCACCTCAAAACAAAGAAAGAGACAAGCCATTATACAAAAGTATATAGTTTGTCTCCTTTCGTAGTGTTATAATACACTATTTTTTCTATTTCGTCAACACTTTTTTTCGAAGTTATTCTCTAAAATGGTCATTTGACAGTTTAGAAGTTATATCAAATTACATTTTTAATAACATGTTATTCTTATAATAATAGTTATCATTGTAACTAGAAGATATAATGTAGATATCATAAATACAAGATAACTTATAGCATGATGATTTAATAACTTATTTTTAATAGTAGTTATTACAAACTTAAGCATGATAAAGATTATAAGTATTACTATTGGTATTAATAATAAAGATAGGTAAATTCTATGTCCATTGTTTGCCAGTGCCACTGGTAGGAAAAAGGGGAAACAAATACTAACACCTGCAAAAATACTAAAATATAAGTTTAATATTAATGATAGCGATGAGAAGTTTTTATAATAAATGAATAATGTTAATGGTATAAATATTATTAACCATAAAGGATAATTAGTTATAACTTTGAAGAGAAATGGATAATCTTCAATATAAGTAAAGTAATAGTAACTTAGGGCGTATGCTAGTAATATTATGATAATGCTTATAACAAAAAGGGGAATTTCTTTCTTAAAGCTAAACTTCTTATTTCTTACATCATCTTTAAAACTTTCATAAGAACTTTTCTTTAAATCTACTTCTTTTATATCTTTATATATTTCTTTATTAAT
>CAMLTY010000088.1 GCA_946486465.1 uncultured Mycoplasmatota bacterium | reverse complement strand
TTTACGATGTTAATAGTAATAAACGTCCTATTGCCGTTATGATTGATAATAATGTGGGTAATAATGCTCATGTAGGAGTACAAGATGCTTATTTAACTTATGAAATAATAGTAGAAGGTGGCTTAACTAGAATTATGGCTATCTTTAAAGATGTTAATACTAGTGTAATTGGTCCAGTTCGTAGTAGTAGGCATTACTTTTTAGATTATGCACTTGAAAGTGATGCTATATATGCTCATTATGGATGGAGTACATATGCTGAAAATGATATTAGGGCTTTAGGTGTTAATAATATAAATGGATTTTATGATAATGGCTATTATCGTAATTATAATATAGCAGCACCTCATAATGTTTTTACTAGTATAGAAGATTTATATAATGTGGCTACTAGTAAAGGTTATAGTACGACTAGTAATAATTACAATCTTTTAAATTATACTACTGATGAGATTGCTTTTAATGATACAATTGATTTATTAACTGCCAATAATGTTAGTATGACTTATTCTTATAGTCAGGGTAGAAGTTATACTTATGATGCTACTAATAGATATTATTTGCGGTATATGAATAATAGTCCGCATACTGATAGAGATAGTGGATTACAATATCATTATAAGAATATAATTATTATGAAAGTTAATAATCATACCTTAGATAGTTATGGAAGACAGGATTTAGATACTGTAGGTAATGGAGAAGGTTATTATATTACTAATGGATATGCTATTCCTATTACTTGGAGTAAAGCTTCTAGAAGTGATAAAACTCATTATTATTATAAGAGTGGTAATGAGTTAGTAGTTGCAGATGGTAATACAATGATACAAGTAGTACCACTTAATAGTAATATTGCATTTAGTTAGGGGGGCTTATGAAAAGTTTAAGTAAGCATAAAAATGATATTATTAGTGTTTTAACTTTGATTATTATTAGTTTAGTTATCGTTTTAATTCTTGTTAACTTTACTAATTTTTTTGGCTCTAAGAAAGATTGGATAAGTCAACATGTTATGTTTCCTGATTATTTAAGAAAGTTATTTTATGATACAGGTGATATTTTTCCTAATTTTGCATTTAATCTTGGTGGGGGACAAAATATCTATAATATTTCGTATTATGGACTTTTTAATCCGATTATTTTAATTTCTTATTTATTACCTTTTGTATCTATGATTACTTATATACAGTTTAGTATGATTATCTGTTTAATAGTAAGCATTATTTTAATGTATTATTTTTTAAGAAGAAGATTTGATTTGAAAGTTAGTTTTGTTAGTACACTACTTTTTTTAACAGCTGGTTGTTTTATTTTTCATTTACACCGCCATATTATGTTTGTTGATTATATGCCTTTTTTACTTATGGCTTTAATTGGGGTTAATAAGTATTTTGATAAGAAGAAAATATCTTTATTAGTTATATCTATTTTCTTAATGATTTTAACTAGTTATTACTTTAGTGTTGTTGGATTAGTTTGTGTTTTACTTTATGGTATTTTTAGATATATAGAAGATAAAAGAAATGATAAAATCACAGTAAAAGATTTCTTTAAGGAAGGCTTTAAGTTTATTTTTGTAATGTTAATACCAGTACTTCTTAGTTGTTTTCTTTTACTTCCAACCGCTTATTCATTGCTTGATGGTAGAACGGCAACTAATAAAAGTATTTCTTTACTTGAGTTGTTTATTCCTAACTTTGATGTTTCTAATACTTTGTATTCAGCTTATTCTCTTGGTTTAAGTGCAGTTTTTATAATCGCTTTAATATATGGAGTTATTACTAAAAAACGTGAAGTTAAGGTTATTAGTATAATTTTTAGTATTTTGTTTGTTTTTCCTTTTTTTGATTATGTATTTAATGGAGGAATGTATCTAAATGGTAAAGCATTTATACCACTTTTACCTCTTGCAATTCTTTTAATTGGTTATTTTCTTAAGAATATTTTTAATAATAAGAATAAGTTACGGATTAGTATTATTATCTCTTTAATAATTGCAGTTATTAATCTTCTTGTTTTCGTTTATAAGAGGGAATATTTATGTTTATTATTTGTTGTTGACATGGTCCTTTTAATTATCTTTTTACTTATTAGTTATAAGCTAGAAAAAAAATATGTTCTTTATATTTATCTTGGAGTTATGTCATTAGTTTTAGTTATTCCAACTAATTTTTCAGATATTTTTGTAACTAAAGAGTTTTATGATACTTTAGATTATGAAGAGACTAGTGATAAAGTACAGTGGGTATTAGATAGGGATAATAGTTTTTATCGAATGAGTGATCAGAGTGTTAAGTTAGATAAATCTAATAAGATTTATGATATAGATTATTATACAGGTAGTATTTATTCTTCCTTATCTAATTCTTATTATAAAGATTTTTATAATAATTTAATTAATAATGAATTTATTTATAGAAGTTATGGTATGCTTACTGGTAATAATAATATTTTCTATAACTTTTATATGGGTAATAAGTATTTACTTAATAGTAGTAATAATATGTTAGGCTATAAAAAAATTGCTGATGGTATTTATAGAAATGAAGATGTTTTACCTATAGGATATAGTACTAATAAGATAATGAGTTTAGATGAGTATAATAGTTTATCTTATTTTGAGAAGTTAGATGCTTATTTGAATTATGCTATTGTTGATGGAGATTATAGTGATAGTTATGTTAAGAAAGTTAAAGATTATGTTCCTGAGTTTGATGTTTTAGAAAGTAAGAACTTAAAGATAGAAGAAGATAATGGTAAATATTTTATTAAAGCTTCTAAAGATAATAAACTAGTTATTAAATTAAGTAATATTAGTAATAGTGATATTTTACTTTTAAAGTTTAAGATGCTTTATAATAGTAAATGTAGTGTGGGTGACTCTTATATTACTATTAATGGAGTTAGTAATAAACTCAGTTGTAGAAAATGGAAATATCATAATAATAATTATAACTTTGAATATTCTTTGAGTGGTAAAGATACTTTAGAGATTACTTTTAGTGAAGGTAAATTTAAGTTATCTAATCTTTCTTTTGCTATCTATAATTATAATGATTTAATGTCTATTAATGATGAAATATCTCCTTTTGTTATTGACAGAGATAAGACTAAAGGTGATGTTATAGAAGGTAATATTGATGTTAAGAATGATGGTTACTTTAAACTATCTATTCCTTATGATAAAGGTTTTGAAGTCTTTGTAGATGGTGAAAAGACTACTTATGAAGTTGTTAATAAGAGTTTTATTGGCTTTAAGATAAATGAAGGTAATCATAATATTAAATTAGTTTATGTCTCTCCTTTATTTAAAGAAGGATTAGCCCTATCTTATGTTGGCTTAGTGTTGTTTGTAGGTGCTTGTGTTTATTATAGAAAGAAAAAATGTTAAATCATTTTTGCAAGGGTAATATCTATTGATAGAGCCCTATTTTTTTG
>CAMLTY010000087.1 GCA_946486465.1 uncultured Mycoplasmatota bacterium | reverse complement strand
TGGAGTGTTATTATTACTCCTTAATTGTAACCTTTATTTTTGGAAAGTCCCTATAGCAAGCATATTAATTATTATTATTTTAATTTATCTAATAAATTATGTAAAATTTCTTTATCATCTATCTTTGTAATAGAAAAACACTTCTTACCCAAATCTTTAAAACTTGCTCCTGAATGATACAGAATTTCCTTATCTATAATAATAAATCTATCATGAAAAGAATTATCAATTACTAATGTTACATTATTATATTGTTTTTTGTACTTATCATAATCTTTATTGTTATATTTATTAGTAATTAAAGTTACTTGTTTATTAGTCTTAGATAATATATCTAATATATTCTTATCAATATAATTATCTATTATAATAATACTCTCTTTTGCTTTATCAAATATGTTTAGCATAAGAGAATAAGCATCATAAATCTGGCCTTCAAAAAATAAATGATTATTTTTTTCTTTAAAATTATCAAAGGTATTTTCTATTAAAGTAAGTCTATTTTCATGATTAATTAGCATTTTACTATGTTCCATTAAATCACTCGATATATATTTTCTCATTGCCACAAAAGCATTAATAATTCTAATATTCATTTCTATTGCAATATCACTGTTTAAAAGTCCAGATAGCATTATAATACCATGTTCTGTTAAGACATAAGGCAAATATCTAATACCACCACGAGTTATTTTATTACTATTATTTTTTGAGGTCACAATTTGTGACCTCAAACTTGCCCACTCCAAATCTGTTAATTGAAAACAAAAATCTTCTGGAAATCGCTCTATATTTCTTTTAATTGTCTGATTAACTATCTTTGTCTCAGTATTATAAATTTTAGCGATGTCACTGACTAACATTACTTGTTTTCCTCTAATCTCATATATCATACTTTCTACTTCTATATCTTCTTTTTCTACTAAATCATTAATAACAATTACCTCCTTTCGTTTTAGTAAATACACTCTAACATAAGGAGATAATTAATGCAAAGAGACAATTTTTAAAATTCAAGGAAAAACGAGCTTCAATTTAGTAAATTCCTCTAGAGAAAATTAAAAATTGACCCCTGAAATAGGACCAATTTTAAAAATTTATACTTTTTTAATCTAATTTCTGTTGTAACTCTTTTAACTTAGATAAAAACTCATTAGTCTTTCTAATCTCTTCATCAAACTTTTCATAATTAGCAGTATTCTCAAGTTCTAATGTAGTGTTCTTCTTAACTGGTTCTTCTTCAATACCATAGATAGGACTAATAATAGGACTTGGATGATAAGTACTTTTCTTTTCAGTGTAAGCTTCATTTATACTTGGTACTTTTTCTTTAGCACTTAAGAAGTCATCAATAGAAAGTTTTGGTTTTTCAGTCTTAGGTTCTTCTTCTGCTTCTAACACTTCTACTTGTTCTTTTTCTTTTCTATATCTTTCTTCTAACTCTTGAATACTTATAGGTTCATTACCATCATCTTGATACTGTGTAACTTCATTTTGTTCTGTAATTGTTTTACCTTTAGCGATTAGTTCATCTAAACTAATAATAGCATTTTCTTCTTGTTCTGTTTCAAACTTAGTAAGTTCAATATTTTCTTCCTTATCTTCATTTTCAAGTTTCTTTAACTCTTCAGTAATTCTTTCAAGTTCTGCTTTCGCTTCACTTTCTGTATAAACTTCATCTTTATATTTAATTACTTCTTCTTCATTCTTAGGACTTTCAACTGGTGTAATAACAGTAGGCTCTACTACTTCTACTTTTTCTTCAAACTTATCATTTAGCATAATACTATCATTTGTATTAACAGGATTTTCCTTAACACTTACAACTACTGGTTCTACTTCTATAGGACTAGAGGCAACACTTTCAATAACAACATCAGGAGTAGGTTCTTTTATTTCTGCTTTTTCTTCCTTTACTTCTGGAACAACAGTAGGGCTAACTACAGTAGTGTTATTAACTAGAGGAACTTCTATCTTTTCTTCTTTAACCTCTTCTTTTTTAGGTTCTTCTTTAGTAATAGGAGTTACATTAGCTGCTTCTTCTTTTCTAGCTTTAGCAACTTCTTCCACTAACTTATTAAGTTGCATTGTATTATTTTGTAACTTCTTTTTCTCTTCATGCTTCTTCATAAATTCATGAAACCAAAGAATAAAATATACGAATAAAATAAGTCCAATAATCGCTAGAACTATTAAAACCTCTTTAGTTGCTAAAAAATCTATTACATTTTCCATTAATCGACACCTCTTTACTACGATTGATAATTCAAGTGTAGCATAGTCTTAAATATTAAAAAAGTAGTTACATAAAATTTTACAGAAAAAATACATTAATTTTACAGATGAGATTTACATAACTTTACGAACATATTTTTACATATTTTTTAAGTTTTACAGTCATATATTATAATTAGAGGTGGGTCTATGAGAAAAGAGACTTTTATAAAATCAACGATTATTTTAATAATTGGTGGCTTCTTAACTAAAGCTTTAGGGATGATTATAAAGATAGTTATGAGTAGATTAATGGGAAGCGAGGGTATTGGACTTTATATGTTAGTCCTACCTACTTTTTCTTTATTAATTGGTCTATGTCAATTTGGTATTCCTACGGCATTATCAAAACTTATCGCGGAAGAGTCTAAAAATAATAAAAGGCTTCTTTTTTCTCTACTTCCTATTTCCTTAATAATTAATATTATAATAATTTCTTTTGTTATCGTTATCGCCCCTACTCTTGCTTTTAACTTTTTACATGAAAAAAGGGCTCTTTTACCTATTCTTGCAATATGTGTAGTATTACCTTTAACTAGTACTTCTAGTATTTTAAGAAGTTATTTCTTTGGTAAACAACAAATGCTTCCACACGTTACATCTAATGTCTTAGAGGATATTATAAGACTTATTTTAATTATTATAGGAGTCCCTATCTTTATTAGTAAAGGCTTAGAAGTGGCAGTTACTTTTGTTATTTTAACTAATATTATTAGTGAATTATCATCTATTTTAGTTTTATTTTTCTTCTTACCTAAGAATTTAACAATTAAAAAGCAGGACCTTGCCTTTAATAAGGGATATGCAAAAGAAGCGATGAATATAAGTATACCATCAACTGCAAGTCGTCTTATTGGTTCTTTTGGTTATTTTCTAGAGCCTATAATATTAACAAATACTTTAACCTATGCAGGATACAGTTCTAACTTTATTGTAACTGAGTATGGTGTTATCAGTGGCTTTGTTATGCCTCTTTTACTTCTACCATCTTTCTTTACAATGGCAATAAGTCAAGCCTTGCTACCTATTATATCAAAAGCGACTAGTAGTAAGCATTATGATTATGCTAAAAAGAAGTTAAGGCAAGCGATTGGTATTTCTCTTTTAATAGGAGTTCCTGCTTCTACTCTTCTTGCTATTTTTCCAGAGTCCTTCTTAGGTTTAATTTATAATACTCATGAAGGAGTCGCCTATATGAGGTTTCTT
>CAMLTY010000086.1 GCA_946486465.1 uncultured Mycoplasmatota bacterium | reverse complement strand
TGTATTAATAAAAAAACTTGTTTTTTTTCAGTTATTATTTAAATAAATAACATAAATACTATTATTTTTATTATTAACTGACGCAATGACACACTTAGTGTGAGTACCCTACACGCATTTATAGTGTCATAGTGTCATCTACTATTACTCAAATATTATTTTTTCATTCTCATCAATAAATATTGCTTGATTATTTGTTAAATATATATCATCATTAGAATTAATTACTCCATTAGGTGTTCCTTTATCTGAGTGTACATCTAATTTGTTTTCAATAAATCCAAGTCCATCTTTATATTTTCCACTAGCACAAACACTACCTGCACTAACGCCAATATAAATACCACCATTTTCTATATATTTATCTATAACTGGTTTTATATTTAATTCTTTAATTCTATCAACTAAATACTTTGTACTTCCTCCACAAACATATATTGCATCATATTTATTAATCTCTTCTTGTGATATTAATTTATGCATATCATAAACTGTTATATTATTATCTGTAATACCACATTTAGTTAAATCATCTAAACATCCTGATAGTATTCTAACTGCATCTGGGTCATTAGCTGCTGTTATTATAAATAATACATTAGCATCTTTAACATCTACATTTAATAATTCTATAAATTTATTCATTATGTTTTCATTGTCAAATCCTGTACTTGTTAAAATAATTTTTTTCATTACTTCACCTTCTTATTTTCATTTTGTACCTCAACATATATTATTGGTATATTTGATTTTTTAATTTCTTCTTCTATTTTTAGTTGCATATTTTTAGCATTACTAAAGTCAGTATTTCTTAATTTAGTTCTTTCAAGTAATAAATCATCATTAATATGTAGATACACTATCAAATCACAGTCCAATAAAACAGTTCCAAACATCGGTGTACCATGTTTAATACTTAATTTTGTCCTAACAAGTTCATCCATCTTATTTCCTATTTCTTGAGTCCAAGGTGTTCTACAAACATATTCTGTTTCTTCTTGAGTTAGTAATGGAAATATTTCTTCATCCATGTCTAACCCTATATTTGTACCTTTTATTAAAGTTGTCTTACCTGTACAAGTGGTTCCTAAAACACATATTCTTTTGTCTCTATTTTCTTCAAATATTTCAATTAATTGTTCTACATTAGACATTTAAATCTCCTACTTTTCTTTTTTTATATTCTTCAACTTTCTTGTGATTATTAAAGCTTGTTATTTAATTCATTTAAATACTTATTCATATAAAATGCTGTCTTATCTTTATTGTATTGCATTATATATCTTGGGTGTTCAAGAGCAACGATTCTTTTAAAATAGTGATTTTCTTCATTTAACTTCAATAAATATTGATAATTTTCTCCACTACCTATACAATAACATACTTCTCTGTTAATACCTATCTTTATAAGTTCATCTAAAGATTTTTTAATAAAATCATTTAGATAACTTTGTAATTTTCTGTTCTCATAATAATTAACATTGACTTCGTTATTTTTATTATTTATATTAACTATTCCTAGTGGACATACAAATCCCAAAAAGAAATCACTATAAAATTTATCTATACCGCCATAGTTTTCCATAACATCATATAAAAAATTACTAGAATTCTTATTAATATAAAAATTATTTATACTTTCTCCAGTTAGTTTATATATATGTTCTTCATCTTCAAAAGGTATTCCAGTAGCAGATGTTCCTCTTCTCGCTGGTGATGCCCCCAATATCAAATATCTATTATGATTATCATCAAAGTACTTATTATAGAATACCTCTACTATTTTTATTATCCTTTCCTGCTTATATGGATTAACAATTTTATATTTATCAAATAATTCAATATTTTGTAAAGAAAGCCATTTATAATAATCAATAATTTTTTTGTTCATATTATTCCCATGTTCTTTCTAAGTTAATTGTTTCTTTTCTTTTTAAGGCATCTAATAAATCAATATTATACTTATCTGCAATAGTTAATACATATATAAATACATCTGCTAATTCATCTTTTATATTTGAACTATATTTTTTATTTATATCCATTTCCATGTTAGATTCATGTTTCCTTATTTCTTTTGCTAGCTCACCAACTTTTTCAGTTAAATAACATAATAATTCTAATGGAGTATTATTATAATTATTTTCCTTAAGCATACATTTTATATAGTTTTGAATATCAGACATATTACTTGTTTCATTAAGTTTATTTAATTCTTCTCTTATTTTATCTTTTGTCATCTTTTACTCCTCACTTAATATCGCTTCTATTTCATATATTACTTTAGATAATTTATATTTTTTATCTTATAAATCAATTACTTTTTGGTAATTTATCATAATCATACTTTTTTTCTGCTTCTTCCAATTCATCAAAAGCATATTTTATATCTTCAATAGCTTTATCAATTGTATATAAGCTGTCTTTATTATCTTTCATAATTTGTAAATGTTCCATAATATAAAATAATTTTTGTCTTGCATCACTTACTTTTCTTCTTTTTTGAGTATCAAAATCTAGCAATTCTAATTCAGATTCTTTGTATTTTTCAATTAATTCTTTTAAATCTTTGCTAGATTTATCAATATATTTATCTTTACTCTTATGTGCATGAAAATACAAAGACATTTCATCATATCCTGCTGCCTTTAATAATTTTTGCAATGACATATCTAAAGTTTCAGCAATTTTACGTAGATCATCAATATCTACTTTTTTTATTTTCCCATTAATTAAATCATTTAAAGTACTTCTACTAATACCAGTTAATTTAGCAAGTTCTCTTTGTGAAATACCTTTTGCCTCTCTAGCTGATTCAATTAAAATTTTAAGTTCTTCTGAGTTCATAATAACACTTCTTTCTTCCCTTTTTTCTCTCAACAATTTAATTTTAACATGTTTTTGTTTAAATGTCTAGTTTTTCGGTCAAACTGTATTGACAATATTTCCGGACAGTGTTATATTTGAAATGTCCTTAATATCGGACGCTATAAGGAAAGGAGGTTAAGAATATGAGATTGTTTAAGAAAGATAATATAAATGATTACATAATTCCTAAAGATTTATCTATTGGAGCAACTGGCATGCTTAATTCATTATTAATCAGAACTAATGATGAACTTGAAAATACTGATCTCTACTCTCTTAGTAATGATAGTAGAAAAGATGTTGCATTAGCATTTAGAGAATTAAGAAAGAAAAAATATATTATCTATAATTCATTAGATGATACATATTACGTTTATGTATCACCACAAAAAAAATAATATGAAAGGAGGAAAAATATATGTCTGCAGAAGAAACATTAAAATTAATAGCTAAGCAATGGTGCACCCTAGAAGATATTATGAAACTTGGTCATCTTGGTAGGAATTCTGCACTAAAGGCTAAAAAGAAAATAAAAGACAAATTAGAAAAACAAGGTTATCTTATTCCAAAGTCTGTTGTTCCAACTAAAGAAGTTGTAGCATTCTTTGATATAGATATACCTTATTTAGAATCTAGAGTTTCTAGTAAAGAATTAA
>CAMLTY010000085.1 GCA_946486465.1 uncultured Mycoplasmatota bacterium | reverse complement strand
CTCTTAATAGGTTCAGGAATAGTAACATTAGATAATTCATTACTTATCTCTTCTTCTATTAAATTATCTTCTCTTAAAATAACAGGTATATAGTCATGAAAGCCTATATTATGATAGAAATTATTTATATCATTACTTATTTCTTTTAGTCTATCTTCTTCTTTTTTATTATAAGCGATAAGTCTTAAAGTATCACTTTCATAAACTAGTGAATCTTTATAAACATCTATTAGTTTTATTTTATCTTTAGATTTTAAGATATCTAAAAAGTAAGGATAATAATCTAGTAGCATATTATTATCAGGATTTCTAACTGTAAAATTATAGGTTAAATCATCTGAAAATAAAGACTTATTCTCTACTAAATTAGATAATATGTCTTTAGGTAAATATTTATCAATAGTTATTTTAACTAAAAAACTTTTATTATTTTTATTAATTACTATTTTATCTAAAGTTGAACTCTTAAAAAAGTCAAAGTACTCACTATTTAAATTAATCTTTTTCAAAAATAAATTTAGTTTACTATCCATACCGCACCACTATCCTATATTATTTCTAATTCTTTAATCTTTAAAATATGTTTTTGATTCTTAATACAAAAGTTAATAAAAGTCTTTAAGTCAACAGTTGCTAATCCTCTTTCAAAAGTATATTTATCTAGTTCAAAGATAATCTTATCTTCCATCATTCTATTTAATATCTCTTCTTTAGAATATCCTAAGTACATAAGAAAGTAAGGATATAGTTGTCTTTTAAGATATTTTAGAGAACTATCTCCTCTTAAATAAACACTTTTATTTAATGTTCTTGATGTTAATTCATTATCAATGGCAAGTTCAATGATAGCATCAACTATATCTTTATATTCGCTCTTGTATGTTGCTAGTTCTTTTCTTACAATATGTTCAATGATATTGATGATAGCAAGTGTATAATTATCACTATCAGCTCTATTACCCCAAGTAATAGTATTTACTCTTTTACTCTTAGGTATTTTCATTCCTATAACATCTAATTTTTTATCAACAATTAAAACATGATATAGTTTAATATCAAATCTAAGTATTTCTTTTAAGTTTTTATTTAAGTCTTTTTTTATTTTATCCCAAGTATGTAATAAATCTAGACGATATTTTTCTGTTTCTTCTCTTATTCCTTTATATATATCACTAGCTTTAACCATATCAAAGATAGTATCATCATCTGGTATATAGTTTTTAGGGTCTTTTAATATTAATTCTTCTTCTTTATATAACTCGTTATAACTATGACGATAGTTTTTCCACAACTTCTGTTTAAAGCTTTGAATATCAGAAGAAATAGAAGCACTAAAGAGTAAATTCCAGATTAAAACGTAATCATTTAAGACAAAGTTTAAATTCATTTTCTATTCCCCCTTATCGATATTGTTATTTACATCTAAAGTTTATCATAAAATTCGCCACAATAAAAGAGAATAGAAAATAAATATTATTATTTTGTGATTAATTACTGAGAATGTCCCACTTTTATTTTAAGAAAATAAGTGGATATATCAATATTGTAATGTTATAAATATTTAAATATAGAGACTTTCCAAAAATAAAAGCTAAAATTAATGAGTAATAAGAACACTCCATTTTTATGTCTTCTGTTCTAGTAATTTATTTATCTTCAAGCTTTTTCATCTCTTATTTATCAATAGTTAATCCTTCTTGATATTTAACTTCTTTTAATTTAGTAACTGATTTAACACCTTTCCAAGTTAAGTTTCTCATAAAATTTAAGTAGCTTTCTACTGTTTCTAACAAGAAACCATTCCAATTAATTTCTACTCTTGCCCATAATCTTTCTATTGGATTATATTTAGAATGATATGGTGGATAATAAACTAGTTCTATCTTTATATTATATTTCTTTTTTATATTTATTAACCCTGATAAAAATATTGTTCTAACACTACTATTATCTGAGCCATTATCTAAAATTATCATTAGCTTATTAATATCACTATTTAAATATTGTTCTACATAAAATTCTTCTATACAATCTACTAAATCAAGAGAGACAGGTTTAGATGTATAATTAAAGAAATAAGGTTTATTTTTCTTTAAGTCAAGTATTCCAAATGATATTAGACAATTATTAGTTAATTCATGATCTGCTGTTTCAACTAAAACTCTGTTATAACCATTTCTAGAAAAAGGTCCTACTAATACTTTATCTTTTGTATCTATTGATATTATGCCCGTTTTAATATCTGATAGTCCTTCTTCTTTTTTCTTATGTACACTTACAAATATATTATCAGTCTCTTTTATTTTCTTAAGTGGTTTAGTTTTTTACTGATTTAAAATTGTGACTTTTATTTTTGGAAGGTCCTAAAAAATGATTCTAAGCATTAATGCTTAGAATCATTTTTCTTTTTGATTTTTGATTTTTCTTTTTTTCTTTTTAGATTATTTAAATCACATTCTTCAATAGTAACTGCTCCTATAATAGCATCTACTATTATATTTGGTTCATATAAATCAAAATCAGTTAACATTTTGTATAATGGGAAATTATCAGAAACGTACTGTTTAATTCCAGGCAACTCTTTATCTAGTTCATCCATAATAAATAATATTAACTCTTTATTTCTAGGATGATGAGCAATTACAGTAGAGATATCATATGATTGTTTTAGGGTTAAGTTTGAACATATTTTTTCATAACCTATTTTAATGGCAGAAGGCTCAACATATAAAATATGATGTGCTCCAATGCTTCCTTCACTCATACTTAATAGAAAATCATCACTATCTATTGATGATGTAGGAATACAATAACATAGTGATCTTCTTGCATAATTTTCATGACTTTTATAATACTTTTTTTCTAATTCTACCCTTAATCTATCATTATCTATTTGAATTCTTTTAATAATATTAGATTTATTAACAGTAACAATATCTATCATTGATGGTTTTTGATCTTCTGAGATAATAATATCTACACGATAACTAGAATTATGTACTTTAGAGGACAAGTTAAATATATGTTGAGCTCCAACAGGGCAATTTGTATAATAACAATACTCAATTTTGTTGTCAAAAGTATCTTTAAATTTAGTTCTTAACCTTTCATGTGTATACCAGTCTAATCCTTTAATTCCAGCAGTATCTTTAAATTTTTTACTATAGATATGTCTATTCTCACTATCATAGAAATCCAATTGATTCACAATTTCTGCATTTAAACCTGCAGTAATACCAAAAAAATTTAAACCTGTGTTTATTATTTCTATATATTGATTAAGTTCTTCTGTAATTTTAATTCTATTTTCTGCAATTAATCTTAATTCTTCTTCTGTATATGCTGTTTTTTTCTTTTTATTTTGTGGTAATGATCCAGGAACTGCTCCTTCAACAGGTAATTTATCATTTATTTGTTTTTCATCTAATTTTCTCATTCTAATACCCCCTTTAATTTGAATGTGGACATATTATAGCACTTTTTTGTTACTTTGTCAAGTTATACTTGTATTTGAGTTTCCGTTTTTTTTAAATTTTTCATTATTTTTAAAGTGTAAAGTAGTA
>CAMLTY010000084.1 GCA_946486465.1 uncultured Mycoplasmatota bacterium | reverse complement strand
AAAGTTCTACTTTAGATGCAGTTATTAATGCAAGAAATAGTTTTAATACTGCAGGTACTAAAGAAGAGGAGATAAAAGCTAGTGGTGAATTAACTGGTATGTTAAATAGACTATTTGCTTTAGCAGAAGCATATCCAGACCTTAAAGCTAATCAGAACTTTGTTTCACTACAAAATGATTTAAGAGATACTGAAGATAAGATTAGTACCATGAGACAATTTTATAATGATACAGTACTTACTTATAATAATAAAGTACAAACTATTCCTAGTAATATAGTTGCTAGTATTTCTCATTTTAAAGAAGAATCTTTCTTTGAAATAGATGAGAAAGATAAAGAGACACCTAAAGTATCATTTTAAGACTTGCTTTATGCAAGCTTTTTTTCTAAGGAGTGAATGGGCATGAGTAAAAAGAAAAAAGTAATTATACTAATACTAATAATTTTTCTTATTCAATTTTTACCATCAATATTATCAGTGATATTACCATCAGCGTCTTCTTTTTTTACAGGTGAACCTACTGATAAGTTTTTAAGTGAGATAGAAATACTTGATGATGGTTCTATTAAGGTGAGAGAACTTATTAAGATGAATGGTGAGTATAATGGTATGGATAGAACTATACTTGCTAGAAGTTTATATAATAATACAAGAAGTTATACCATTAATGATATTAAAGGTAATAATGATTTATATGATGGTGATGAAATTATAAATTTAAGAGTAGGTTCTATTAGTGATGATGGAGAACTTACTTTTGATGATTTTAATAGAAGTGTTAATTATTTTGATGAAGTTAGTTATGCAAGTAATGGGGATTCTAAAAAATATACTAATACTTATTATATGGGAGAAGATTATCTAAAAATATATAATCCTAGCGATTTAGATGAAATCTTTTATATAGAGTATACTGTTACTGATGTTGTAGTTGTTCATGAAGATATAGCAGAACTTGCTTGGAATACATTAGGTGATGGTTATAGAGAAAATATAGGAGATTATGAAGTTAAAGTAGTACTTCCTAATAGTGATAGCGATTATAGAGTATGGTTACATGGACCTTTGAATGGAGAAATAGAAAGAACTAATAATAAGGAAGCGGTAGGTACATTTAACTTTTTAGGAGCATATAATCCTGTTAGTGTTAGATTAATATTTAATAAAGATTTAGTACCTAATGCTACTAAAGTTAGTGGTTTAATTGCCAAAGATGCAATTATAGATTATCAAACAGAGTTAAGTGACAAAGCGAATGCTGAAAGAGAGCGAATTCAAAGACAAAATATGATATTATTAATATCAAGTAGTGTTTGGGCTTTAATTGCAATTAGTCTTGCAGTTGGTGTTTACTTAAGAGAGAAAAAGATGAAAAAGACTGCCTTTAATATGGAATATTTTAGGGATTTTCCTGCTAGTTATGGTCCTGAAGTATTAGAGTATTTACTTGATAAGAACGTAACTGAGAAGAGTTTATCTGCTACTATATTAAACTTAATATATAAGAAAGTCTTAAAAGTAGAAGTTATAGATAGAAAATTAAAAGATGATTATAAACTAGTATTACAAGAATATGATGAGGCTAGTTTAACTGAAACTGAAAAAATAGCTTTAAACCTTATTATTAATGAGATAGGTAATAGTAAAGAAGTAGTTCTTTCTACTATAAAGAAACATTGTTCTACTTTAAGTAATGCTAATAATGTAATGAATTTATATAATGATTTTATAAGGAAAAGTAAATCTTTAGGTAAAAGTGAGTTATTCTTTGCTACAACTCCAGGTTTAGTAGCTTTCTCAGTTATCTTTAGTTTATTAGGACTTGTCTTAACATTTATTAGTTTTGCTTTAGATTTATCTTGGCTTGGAATAATAATTATTATTCTTATGATAGCATTAATTATATTTGTTATAACTAGAAAGTTCTATACTAAAAAAGGTGCAGAACATTATGCTAAATGGATGGCTCATAAGAAATTCTTAGAAGACTTTAGTAGATTTAATGAAAAAGAGTTACCTGAAGTAACTTTATGGGATAAGTATTTAGTATATGCAGTTGTTTTAGACTGTGCAGATAAACTTTCTAAAGAAATGGAACTTAAGATGCCTAATATGGATACAAGTGATACTACTTATGTTGGTTATAATCCTTATATGACTCATTATATTATAACATCTAATATTTATTCTAGTATAAATAGTGGAATTCATACTGCCGTAGCATCATCACGCTCATCAATCGCTGCTAGTCAGTCATCAAGTGGAGGTGGCTTTGGTGGCGGTTCCATTGGTGGAGGAGGCTCCTTCGGAGGTGGAGGCGGTGGAGGCCGTTTCTAATCCTCAAGAAAACATAATATAATTTTAATAATTACATAAGTATTTTCTAAATAACAATAGTGAGTACAATTAGGAAAGATAATAAGCTCACTATTTGTTATTTTTTTATGCATTAATTTACCATCTTTTAGAGGAGTGTCAGTATCTTTTTCTCCCCATAGTATTAGGGTATTGGTATTAATAGAAGATAAGTAATTAGTTAAATCTAAATTAACAATATTTTTAAAAGTCTCTCGCATATTTTCATCTAAAGATTGATAATCACTACTTGAAAATTTATTGAATAAATATGTCTTAAATTTATGTTTAAACTTTTTAGGAAGATAATCTGCTAAAGACTGTAGAGTTTTATATAATTTAAGTCTAAACTTTTTCTTTAAAGTCATTTTAGGTTTAATTCCTGCACTATCTATTAGTATTAAGTTATTAATAGAAACATTATATTTAGAAGATAGGAGTATGGCAATTCTTCCTCCAAATGAATGGGCAATTATATTAGGATTAGATATCTTTAAATCATTAAAGAACTTTATAATCATTTCTGTATAATCATCCATAGTTAGATTATAATTAGGAAATTTAGTTTCTCCAAAACCAGGATAATCTATAATATAAACAGTATAATCTATTTTTAAAATATTTATCATTTCTAAAAAAGTATTTCTTGTTTCTCCCCAACCTGGAAGTATTACAATTACATCTTTAGAATCCCCATATTTTTGATAAGATAACTTTATATCTTTATAGTCAATAGTCATATTCAACACCTATTATAAGATATGTAAATATTAAGAATTGTTTAATAAAAAACAAAAAATTAATTTTGTTTTTTCCTCTAATAAATTATACATTAATACTTTTTAATATTCTAATGAAGTGATTAGCTTCTCTTAAAACATGATCTGCTAGAAGGGGAACAATTATACTTTTAATTTTACAATTTAGTATTCCTTCTTCACCTGCTATCTTAAAGTTTCTAAAATTAATTGTTTCATTTAAACTAATATTTTTAAGATTAGGTTGAAAAGTTTTAAATTGTTCTATAATAGCTTCATATTCTTCTGCATATTTATTAGCTTGTTTAATTAATACTTTTTCTGTTGGATCAAGTAATCCTCTTATAAACTCAGCATGTTCTTTCATAATGTTATTCCAGAATAATTCCTGTTCATAAATATAGTTTCTATCAAATGGTTCATTACTTTCTATTTTGTTTAATAAGTTATAATACATTTTCGCTTCATTAATTATATGAGTGATTAACAAAGGATAATTAGTTGTATACATTTTACAAGATAAAACATTATTTAATATATTAGTTTTAAAAGAAATTAAGTTTTGAATAAGGGGTAGTGTTCTTCTATTTATATTGCTAATACTATTTATTAATCTTTCATTAACATTAATCATTCCACTTCTTAACTCTATTTGTTTTGGTTCTTGCATAAAAGTTGTGGGATAACTATTTAGTTCTAGATATATCAAA
>CAMLTY010000083.1 GCA_946486465.1 uncultured Mycoplasmatota bacterium | reverse complement strand
GTATTAATAAAAAAACTTGTTTTTTTTCAGTTATTATTTAAATAAATAACATAGTCTACAAATGATTGCAAAAAGGTAAAATTTAAAATTCAGGAAAAATACCTCTTCAATTTAATATTTTCTCTAGACGAATTTTAAATATTCATACTAACAATTCTCTCAATTTGCAAAATTCATATAAATTTAACTTTTTTTAACCTTCTCCTTTCCCCATCTTTTATACAAGTCTCCCATCTGTTTACAATGTATCATAATAGATAGATTGTGTCAATAGAAAAAGACTATAAAAGTCTTAATCATGAAAACAACTACCACCAATAAATTCTCTAAGTATAGAATCATCTGGAATACTTTCACTTGGAATAGGTAAAATTAATCTTAACACATTAAGAAGTCTCTTCGCTTCTTCATAATAAGTTGAATCTTCATCTACTGAATAAAGTAAAGGTTCAACATAAGTTTTTAATACTCCTAATTCATATATTAAAGCCGTATTAATAGTAACATCCGCTTCATCTTGATAAGGGAATATATATTTCTCTTCTCCACTTCTAACATTATTCCAAACTCTCAAAGTATCTACTACATTATAACCTCTAGTTCTATTATCCCTAATTATTCTTCTTAAAAGTCTATTATCTGTAGTAGGAAAACGATTATGATAATCTATATTAAGTTCTGTCAAAGCTGATAAATATATTTTATATTTGTTTTTAGCAGGTATTTCTTTTAAAACTTTAGGATTAAGAGCATGTATTCCTTCTATTAATAAAACATCATCTTTATCAAGTTTTAACTCTTTAACAAACTCCTTAACCCCTTCTTTAAAGTTATAGATAGGAGCCATTACATCTTTACCCTCTAATAGTTCATTAACTTGTTTAGTAAGCAACTTGTTATCAACCGCTTCAAAACACTCATAGTCTTTTTCCCCTTTTTCATTTAAAGGAGTTTTATCTCTATCTACAAAATAATCATCCATACTAATCATCTTAGGATTAAGTCCAAAACTCTTTAAATACATACATAGTTTAGTAGTTGTTGTCGTCTTACCACTAGAAGAAGGTCCTGCAAGCAATATAATTTTCTTATCTTTTTTATTATCTACTATATTCCTAGCAACACCTAAAAGTCTATTACTCTGTAATGTTTCATCTATTCTAATTAAATCTGCTATTTTACCACGACTAACAACTTCATTTAAATCAGCAATAGTCTCTATCTTCATTAACTTAGTCCATTCTCTACACTCTTTAAAGACTTTAAACATATTAGGATGATGGACATAAGTTTTAATCTGATTATGAGAATACTCTGTAGGAAATTGAAGTACAAATCCATTATCATCTACATAAGTTAGTTTAAACTCTTTTAAACATGAAGTAGAAGGAGGCATCTTACCATAAAAATAATTATAGTAGTTACCTAATCTATAAAGAGTAATAAATGTATTAGTATTATATTTCATTATCTTAGCTTTCGCTAAATCATTAATACTCTCAAAATAATGTATAGCAGATATTCTTTCAACACTAACTTTAGTAATAGATAAATCCATTTCTACTAGTTTTAACATATTTCTAGCAATTGTTTTAAGAATTGTCTCTGTTAAAGGAAAACTTGTCTTAATATAAATTCCCTTATCTAATGAATGCATTACTACTATATTAGCTTCAAGGCCAAATATCTCTTTAACTGCAACTATAAGTAAAAAAGTTAATCCTGCAATATGGGCTCTATTACCTATTTTAGAATTTAAATCATAAAAGGTTATTCCACAAGGATCATTAACAACATAACTAAGTTCTCTATATACATTATTAACACTTGCAAGAATAATAGGAAAACGATAATCTTTCTGATACTCTTTACTAAGTTGTAATAAAGTAATACCTGATGGAACTGTTTCTTCTTTACCATTAATTGTTACTTTAACTTCTTCAATCATCTTAACACCCTCTTAATTCTATATATGATTATACCAAAATTAACATACAAAGTCTAATAATTTTGCCACATCTTGTAAGGTATAATTTAAAGTTTATTTGGATATAGTAGAATTAGGTGATAATAATGAATTTAATACCCATGATTGTTGATAAAGAAATAAATGGTGAAAGAAGTTATGATATTTTTTCTAAGTTATTAAAGAATAGAATTATTATTTTAAGTGGAACTATTAATGATGAATCTGCTAACACAATCGTCGCTGAACTATTATATTTAGACTCCCTAAATCATGAAGATATTTCTCTTTATATTAATTCCCCTGGAGGTTCAGTAACAGCAGGCTTCGCTATCTATGACACCATGAATTTAATTAAAAGTGATGTTTCTACCATCTGTATGGGCATGGCTGCATCAATGGCTGCTTTTCTTCTATCTAGTGGCAAGAAAGGAAAACGATATGCTCTTCCTAACAGTGAAGTAATGATACACCAACCCTTAGGAGGAGCGGAAGGTCAAGCGACAGAAATAAAGATAGCAGCAGAACATATCTTAAAGACTAAAAAAAAGCTAAATAAGATTCTAGCTTCAAATACCAATAAAAAATTAGAAAAAATAGAACAAGATACAGAAAGAGATTATTTTCTAGAAGCTAAGGAAGCTAAAGAGTATGGACTAATAGATAAGGTTCTTTAATCTACAAAGACTTTATCCATTAGTTTTTTTATTTTTTTCTTTCTCTGTTTAGTTTTCTTCTTATTAACAAAGACTTCTTTAGTATCACTATCAATCTCTAAAACATCACCCTCTTTAACAGAAGGAAGTTTATCTATTCGATAAGTCATAACCCTGCCTTTATCTAGTTCAACCACTACTAAATTATTCTCTATTCTATCAACAATTACTTCCATAGGTTTAACATATTCACTAAATATAAAAGTCCCTCCTTTCTTATAATATCTCTTTCTAAAGACACTATAACAGAAAAGAAAAACTTTGAAAAATTACGATTTTTCAAAATTCAAAGTATTTTTATAAGCAATTTTCAAAATTTCCTAGAAGAAAATACAATATCTAAGCCTAAATTTATCTAAATATTTAAAATTACAACTTTTTCATTTTTTAGCACATAAAGTCCAATTATCTTCAAGTATTAACTTTTCATACTTACAATAAAACTGGTGATAAAAGTGTTAGAAAATGGAAACAGAATGGCTATATTACGCCATAATAATGGTTTATTGCAAAAGGACATTGCAAAAATATTAAATGTAAAAGAAAATACTTATTCTAAATGGGAAAAATGCTCTAATGATATACCTTTAGAAAAGATCAATATACTAGCTAATTATTATGATGTTAACTTAGATTATTTATTAGGTATATCTAACAAAATAGAACATAGTGAAAAGTTAAAAATTGATTATAAAAAGATATGTGAAAGGCTATTAGAATTAAGAAAAGACAATCACTTAACGCAAGCCAAATTAAGTGATAAAATAGGTTTCTTCCAAACAACCTATTCTAGTTTTGAAACAGAGGCAAGAGCCCTACTACACATAAATTACTATATATATAGTAAACTTTTATAATGCTTCTATGGACTACGTTGTAGGTAGAACTGATAGAAAGAAAATATATAAAAGTATTCATCTTAATTAATTTTTCAAGCATCCTACAGGAATAACATAAACATCATCATCACGTTTATAAGCATAATTACCAGTTGCAGTTAATACCATCATGAATGATGGTTTTTTCAATGTTTTTCGGTAATTTGTAGACTTTTTATTCGGTAATTTTTAGTTTTTAAGGTTACTATTTAATTAGACTTCTTGCGAAACTAAGTATCTAAGCAAAGATTATAAAAACTGCATATTAT
>CAMLTY010000082.1 GCA_946486465.1 uncultured Mycoplasmatota bacterium | reverse complement strand
TATATGAAGAGTTATGCAAAGATATAAAAAACAATATGGATTATTTTTTAGAAGTAATGGATGATTATGATAATGAAGTTTTTAGTTATCCATTTTAGGAAGATGTTATGGAATTTGTTATAAAAGAAGGAAATATTAACGATATTAAAGAAGTGGTAGATGCTATTAAATATTTACATGATATTATAGAAAATAAAGAGTGGTATGCAATAGGACTTGCTGATTATGATAAGATTTTAAATAAATTAAATGATGAAGCTATTATTGTTAAGGCTTTATATAATGGTGATTTAGCAGGTTTTCTAATAGTAGAGCGACATATTAATCCAAATCATGAACTTGCAGAAGAAATACCTAAAGATGAACTATCATCATCTATTGAAATGGATAATGCTGGAGTATTACCAAAATATAGAGGAAATCATTTACAAGAGAGTTTAATTATAAAAGCAGAATCTATAATGAAAGAAAGAGATAGTAGTATAAAATACTCTTACGCAACTGTTCATCCTGATAATTTGCCAAGTCTTAAGACATTAGAAAAGGTAGGTTACAAAAAATATAAAGAGAAGTTAATGTATGGTGGTAAAATAAGATATATAATGAGAAAGGAATTAGTATGAGTTATATAAAAGATTTAAGAAAGTATGTAGGACATAATCCTATCTTAACTGCTGGAGTATGCTTATTTGTCTTTAATGACAAAGATGAAGTGTTAATGCAACTTCGAACGGATTATAAAAAGTATGGTTTTCCAGGGGGAGCGATGGAATTAGGAGAAAGCTTTGAAGAAGTAGCAAGACGTGAATTAAAAGAAGAGACAAATTTAGATATTATTGATTTAGAGATGATAAAAGTATTATCAGGAAAAGATACTTATAGAGAGTATCCTAATGGAGATAAGTTATATGATATTACTGCTATCTTTGTAGTAAAAAAGTACAGTGGTGAGTTAAGAGTAAATGATAATGAAAGTAAGAAACTAGAGTGGTTTAATGTAAGTAACTTACCATCTAACATGACAGAACACACTAAAAACTATCTTGAAAAATATGGTAATATATTAGGTGATGCTTTAAAAGTATACAAAGGAGAATAAATAATAGACTTCTTGGTAAAATATGTATCTAAGCAAAGCTAGATTATTAAGATTTTTTACAAAAAATGGAAAAAAAGTTTATAAAGAAAAAATACAAGAAAGAAAAGTCTTCCGCTTTTCTTTTTTTTGTGATATAGTAATTTTATAAGAATAGGAGGAGTTTAAATGACAAAAGGGAGTGCTAGAAAAGCAGTAATAAAAAAAGAAGAAGTACCTAGTTGGATATATATTCTTTTACTTACAGCAGTTGCTATTTTAGGTTGGGTTCTAGGTAAGTTTGAGTTTAATATAGGAAAAGCAACATTAACTGTGGCCATATTTGCATACCCATTTAGATATTTTATTGCAAATATTATAACTAAAAAATATGGATATAAGGAGACAATGAATGGTATTAGTTATTCTGCTTGTTTAATGTTGCTATTTATGATAGCATCAAGTCTTTTAGGTGAACATAATGTTGATTATGTTCCTGTAACTGGTGAAATATTTGGTTATCTTGCAAGTCAAATGATTAACTTAACTATTTATTATTATTTGTATATGAATACAGATGGTAATAAGTTAGCAATACTTGCAACCTATATATTCGCTATGTTAGTAGATAATTTAATTAGCATGTTATTTATTAATAGAATGACTATGGTAGATGCTTTTTGGAGAACATATTTTGTTACTATAATGATAGAGGCAATGATATCTATTATTTTAATAAATTATGATACCAAAGAATTAATAGTACCTTCTAAAAGAAAACTAAGAAGGAGAAAATGATTAAAAAAATAGTTGTTATTATTATTGCATTGATATTAGTGTTATTAATTATAAATGGTATTATAAAATTAAACAATGCTAATAATTTAGAATATTATAATGAAAAAGAAAAATTAATGATTAAAGCTAGTGAAAAATATTTTTCTTTTTATAGCAATTATTTACCTAAGAAGATTAATGATGATACTAGGGTTTTATTAAGTGCCTTAGTACTTGAAAAATACTTAGATGATGTGAAAGACATTGATGGTAATAGTTGTGATATTATGAAAAGTTATGTAGAAGTAGAAAAGACTAAAGAAGATGAATATTTATATAAAGCTCATTTAGTCTGTGATAATTATGAAACTAAGGATGGGGAGTAAGTTATGAATAAAACAAGAAAAAAATATATTGTATTAGTAATAGTAACAATAGTAGTAAGTGTAGTAGCATTATTAGGAGCTAGTTATGCTTTACTTACTATGACTTTAGAAGGAGATAAGACTATTACTTTAACAGCAGGTATATTAAAAGTAGATTTTACTGATGGTAATTATATAAATTTAGATAATGCAGCTCCTATCTCTGATGCACAAGGTCAAAAGTTAACACCATATACTTTTACTATAACTAATACTGGTAATATAAATGCTTATTATCATGTATCTTTAGAAGAAGAGGATACTAATACTTTAGATAATATTTATATAAGAATGAAATTAACTAATAATAAAGGGTATGATAGTGGAATATCAAATGTAAATATGTATGGAACAGGTACATTTAACATAAAGAGTGAAGAAGTATTAGAGCCGGGTGATAAAGTAACATATACTTTATGGATGTGGTTAGATGAGACGGCCGATAATAGTGCTCAAGGGAAAGAATATAAGAGTAAGATAGTAGTAACAAGTTATGATAGAGAACAAAAGTCTTTAGCATTAAAACAAATACTTGAAGATAATGAAGTACAAGAAGAAAAGACTAATATGTTTAATTATACAAGTAATGGTGATTATATGGATATGAGTTCTATGAGTCAACAAAATAATCCAGAATATGTAACAAATGGCTTGTATAGTATCGAAGATGAAGATGGAACAAGTTATTATTATAGAGGAAATGTAGATAATAATGTTCAATTTGGAGAATATAAAAGTGATTATTATGTATATCAAGGTGATAGTAATTATTATCAGAGTGAAGCTAGTTGTAAGGAAGCAGGTAATGCTACATGTACCCCTGTAAAGTTAGCATCAACAGGGGATAAGATGTACTGGAAGATAGTGCGAGTAAATGGAGATGGAAGTTTAAGACTAATCTATAATGGTGTAAGTACTAATCCAACAAATGCTGATTTAGTATCATCTTCTGCAATAGGGCTAACTCCTTATAATTTAGAGGGTAATGATCCTAAATATACAGGATATACCTACGATAATGGAACAGATTCATTTATAAAGAAAGAAGTAGATACATGGTATAGTAATACCTTAGGAAGCAGTAGTTATGATAGTAAAGTAAGTAGTGGAAGATTCTGTAGTGATAGTAGTGGTTATAAAAATGCTTCAGAATATGATGTAAATGCAGAAATAATGGGTGATTTGACAGAAGTTTATTTATATTCTAGCATGGGTGATAGATTAGCAAACTTTATGAAAAATAGTCCAGGGAATAATGAACCAACATTAAAGTGTCCGGATACAGATGAGACATATGGAGGTTCTTATAGGTTAAAAGCAGGATTAATAACAGCAGATGAACTTACTTTAGCAGGTGAAAGCACATATGTAGTAGGAAATAGTTATTTAAATCCTGGGGATTCTGAAATATATTATTGGAGTATGACGCCGGCCGCTTTCATTGGTGGTATTGCTTGTGTATGGTTTGAGAATGAGGGTCTCAGCAACTACTATGTGGATGACAGCAGCGCCGTTCGTCCAGTTATCAATGTGACCACTGAAAACGGGTTTACGTCTGGAGATGGAAGTACGGAAAATCCGTATGTAATAAACTGAGTAACGGACAGTTTTAGTAAAAGTGTTGAAAAATAAAGGGAAAATAGATAT
>CAMLTY010000081.1 GCA_946486465.1 uncultured Mycoplasmatota bacterium | reverse complement strand
TTTTTTACTTTTTTGCCAATTAATTATTTATTTGTTTATGGCTGAGTAGTAACTTCAGAATTAAGATATCTTATTTTTATAATTTTGCCTACTTTAAATTTTCTTAATAGTATGATATCATTGTAATATATAGTAAAGTAGGTGATGTCATGGGAAGAATGGAACGGTATGATAGTTCTAATAGAAATACTGTTAGAAGTAGAACCGAAAAAAATAAAGACCTCTATAATGATTTAGGTAGATTAGAAAAATATACAACCCTTACAGATGTTTCTAAAATAGATGCCGTTGAATTAAGCTCAGCGAAAAAGAATTATCGTACAAGAGAAGGATATCACAGCCTAAAAGATTATGATATGAATATAGAAGAAAAGCCTAGAGAAAGAAAAGAGTTAGATGAATTTAATTTCTTATATAATAATGAACATAAAACCTATGATATTAATAAAGTCCTAGAAGAAGCGAAAGAACTAAGAGAAAAAGATGCTTTAGAAAAGAAAAGAAAACTACATAATGAAAAATATAACATTTTAGAAAGTAGTGAAGAAGATTTAGAAAAGTTTAAAGAGGAGACTAAACTAAGACATAAACCTATTGAAAATGAAGAAGAACTCGAAGAGTTAATTCATACTATTACTTCTAAAGAATTAAGAGAAGAAATAGATAAAGCAGAATCTAATGATAATAATAGCTTACTTAGTGATTTAATGGCTACTAATGTAAATGAAGAAGTGTTAAAGCCTATCGCTACTAAGATAGAAGATAGTAAAGTAGAAGATGATACTAAGAAGCTAGATAAAGTTAAAGAAAAGACTATGTCTTTAAAAGATGAAATAGATAAATCATTCTATACTAAGAGCCTTGATTTAACTGAAGAGGACTTTGAAAGTGATGATGAGGAAGAAGTTAAACCATCAAAGTTTATCGGTTTCTTAAAGTTCTTATTCTCATTAATCTTAATCCTTGCCGTTGGTTTTGGAGTATATTATGTAATTACAAACTTTTAAAAATTGTATATCAAAACTCCTAAAATTTGTATATCAAAATCCTTAAAAATTGTATATCAAATATTGAATAAACCATAAAAATATGTTATCATCTCTATATAGAGGTGATTTCTTTATGAACTTTAATAACGATGAATATATGCCACGATTAATTGATAAAAACTTAGATGACTATTTAAAAGTTTTTGGTGCCTTATCCGTTGAAGGACCTAAATGGTGTGGAAAAACATGGACATCTTCTAAGCATGCTAAAAGTGCTGTCTATTTAGATGATGATGAAACTAAAGAAAGAGCATTACTTGATTTAGAACTGATATTAAATGAAGAACAACCTGAATTAATAGATGAATGGCACTTAGTACCTAAAATATGGGATAAAGTTAGAAGAAAATGTGATGAAGATTCTAAGAAAGGTAAATATATATTAACGTGTTCAACAGAATTGAATGACGAAAGAAAAAAAGAAGTATTTCATTCGGGGGCAGGTAGAATTGGTAAGATAAAGATGTATACTATGTCGCTTTATGAATCAGGTGACTCTACTGGGGATGCATCCTTAACAGCAATGCTAGAAGATAAACAGAAAAATGTTAATGTAAAAATACCTTCCTTAAAAGAACTTGCTAACCTAATAGTAAGAGGTGGCTGGCCAAGTAATATAAAAGTAGATGCAGATAAAGTGGGATTAATACCTAAAAGTTATATAGAATCTATTCTTGATAAAGATATGAATGATGATAAAAAAAGGGACAAAAATAAAATGAGAATGCTGCTTAAATCATTAGCAAGAAATGAATCTACAGTTGTTAGCAATGAAACACTTATAAAAGATATAGATAACTATGAAAATGAATCAGAATTAATTGAAAGCAGAATAACTCTAAGAGACTACCTAGATGTATTAGATAGATTGCATATAATAGAAAATCAAGAAGCCTATAGTGAAAACTATCGTTCTAAAGAGAGAATAGGTAAATCACCAAAAAGACACTTAACAGACCCCTCACTTGTTTGTGCCTCTTTAAATATGAATGCTGATAAATTACTTAAAGATTTAAAAACGTTTGGGTTTCTCTTTGAATCGCTAGTAGAACGGGACCTTAGAATATATATAGAATATTTAGGTGGACATCTATATCATTTTAGAGATAATGTAACAGGTCTAGAAGTTGATTCAATTTTAGAGTTTTCTAATGGCGATTATGCAGCGGTTGAAATAAAACTAGGATATAATGCTATTGAAACTGCTAAGAAAGATTTACTAAAATTCTATGATAATATGATAATTAAACCTAAATTCATGTGCATAATAACAGGGAATTTTACATCAGTTGTAAAAGATAAAGAGACTGGTATATATATTGTTCCTATAACTGCCTTAAAGCCATAGAGAATTAGAAAATGGTCAACTATTCACAGTCTAGAAAATAAATAACTGGAAAAAACAGCCAATTTATTGATTATTGGCTATTTTTAAATTTCTAAGTTCAATAACGGTATATGGGTTATTATCAAATAATCTCTTTATCGCTTCATATTTATTAACACCATAGTTACCACAAGTTTCTGTATATGTCATAATGTTTGTAAAACACTTAGCAGATTCTAGATTTTGGAATTGACAACTTAGTTTCATCTTTGCCTTCAACATCCTTAGTAACCTCTCACATAAATTATTTGAATATGGCAAAGAGAAATCTCTAACCCAATCAGTTATTGGTCCTTTAAAGTCTCTCATAAACTCTAATAGATTCTCTTCTTTAGTAAACTCATATTTATGTTTAAACTCTATATACTCTTTAAAGCCCTCTTTGATAATAGAATCATATTTACTGTCAAAGTCTTTAATCTCTTCTTCACTAAAAGCTTTAATATTCTTTTTTCCATAATCATCTCTTTTAGACAAAGTACTTTCCAATAACTCTTTCATTTTGTCTGACCAGTCATGTTTAGTATTTTCTGTTATACTTTGTAATTTTCTTGTTATATGTGCATTACATTCTATGTTTTTATAACTATAATCTTCACAATAGTTATGTAATAAATGATCATGCATAACAGTACAATCACTAGGTAAGTTCTGTAATATACCATCTTCATCCATACCATCAGTATCTTTTGCAAGATGAGCTTTGTACAAAACTTCTTTTCCATTAGTATATGTTCGCATACATGCTTTATCTTTTTCTCCTATTTTTACGACTGTATCATCCCAATAATTTAATTTAGATTCTAATATCTTTTGTTTTACATTAAAAGTAAAATCTTCAAGCATACAAGATGCTTTCTTTTGCAGTTTAACAAAATAGCCTTCACTAGGATCTATTTCTCCATTTGTAAAGCCACTTATTATTTTTCTTACTCTATTATAAGATATAAAACCATAATCAAGTAAGTTTAAGGCTAGAGTCTTTACTTCACTACCATATTGATTTTCTGCATGTAAATTTTCTGGTATTTCACTTTTAAATTTACTACCACAATTTTCACATATATATTCATAGAAGTAATGTCTTCTTTTTATTATAGTAATTTTAAAATCTAATTCATCTCTTATCTTAACGTTTGTTATTTTTATATTATTACTATTACAATTAGGACAAGCATCTATACTGTGTTTTACTTCTTCTGTTATTTCATCATCATTAAATCTTTCTAATTTATGTTTTTTATGACCAACTTGTCCTCCTTTACTTTTATCAGTTGTCTTTCTTGAGTTACATATTTTTGTTTTATATATAGGATCTTTACTACTAGATAAACTTGAATTACCTGAATTTATATTAAGCCTTTTTTCTAATTCATTAACACTAGTTTGTAATTTACCTAATGTATTTCCCATCTTTAAAGCTCCTTTTATTTTCACTATTATCTTATCATATAATTATTAGACCTGTTCGGCAAGCTCAATTATAAATTTTGATTATATAAACAACAAAT
>CAMLTY010000080.1 GCA_946486465.1 uncultured Mycoplasmatota bacterium | reverse complement strand
TTACCACCTAATTTAAGAAAATCAGTACTAGCAGTAATGTTTATAGTTAATTCTGCATTACCGTTATACTTAATATAGGTTTTACCAACTGACTGAAGTTCGCTTGAACTAGTTACATCAGTTCTATTTTCATAACGTGAAATAGTACCATTTCTTCCTAAGTTATTCTGAATTCTCTGAATTTCTGGAGTATTATAAGTGATTTCTCTACCTTGAACTATGGCAGTATAGTTAATAGTTATCTCAGAGCCTGCAGAATAAGTATCGTTAGACTCTAGCTGATTACTTGCTACTTCATAATAAAAATCGGCTGTTATACCGATTTCCTTTTCATCTTTAGTAGCAAAAGTTTTTGATACACCATCTACTTCAATTGAATTAATCTTACCTATCAACTGCTCTAACACAAATGAAGTGTCATAACCATTTGCAATTACTGTATTAGTAGTGGAAATATTAGCAAATACTTGGTCTGAAGTTATAATTTGCTTATTACGATAATCAGTAGTTGAATAATCGTAAGTAATATCATCTATCTTATTAGTTGTACAATATTCTTTAGTGACTTCTATTGTACCCAAATTTTCTAATAATTCAGGACTATAAAAATCAATTGCAGTAGTATTCTCATCAACCATGTGAGTACCCCACCGAGTACCACTTATTTGTGATAGGTACTGGAATACATCATAAGGAGCTTTATCAAGTGTAGAATAGGCTCCTATGACTGAATTTTCGTTATCAGGTATATTTATATTACCTTCGACAAAACCATAGTCAGAGATACTGCTAATTACTTGTGTAATAGCCTCTCTGACCGTCTTATCAGCAATAACATAATCAAGTGTAGTACCCTCACTTAATAAAGTGCTAGGATCAAGTATTTGAACGCTACAGTAATGTGGTTTATAAGGATTTAATTCCATATCTGCAGTGTTCTTTACAATTCCAGTAAAATATAGTTCTCCATCTTTTAATATTCTGCATTTAGAATAATCTTCTGGAAAATAATACTCTTCTAATAGTTTATTGGTACCTTTCCAACTTTTAGGGTAAACATGGCTTAATTCTATGGAACTAGGGTTCATGAACTCTTCCGCAATGGTAAAATTAGAGTCGCATACCACTTCTTCATCATCAATAAAAATTTGAAACATTATTTACCACCACCATAGTTATAAGCATTTTTAGCTCCACCACTAAAAGTCTTGATGTCTCTTACGAATGCTTTACCGAACTTATTAACGTCCATATCTGCAATTATTGTTATATTAGGCTGGTAATTATTACCATAACCACCAATAGCAGGATTATATTTCTTAGGTACAACTGCTTCTCCTTCGTGTAAATAAGCAAGTCCTTCGCGAGCTATATAGTTAGTTCCTACATTTAATGTTGGTATTTGTGGAACTGGTAAAGGGTTCTGTTTCCATAAGCCTTTAAATGGTGAAACACCTAAAACGTCAATGTTTCTAATAAAGTTTAAAATCCCATTAATAGTATTGAAAGGAATGCTTATTATTTTATTAATACCTCTTATTAAAGCATTAACAATAGTTTTAAATACTCCAGCGATACCTTCTACCACCCCAGTAAAAATCTTACCACCAGCGCTAAATAAACCTAAGATACCGTTCCAAACAGTAGTTGCGACATTCTTAATAGTGTTCCAAGCTGTTGAAAAGATAGATACTATCGTATTTACTACTGTTTGAATAACGTTCCATAGATTTGTAAATATTCCAGAAACAAAGTTAAATACGTTCTGGAACACACCCATAATAAAAGAGCCTACTGACTGTATAGCTCCCCATATAGCATTTATAACAGTCATTACACCTTCTCTAAACCACTCACATTTATTCCATAGAACAACTATGATAGCGATTAGAGCTACGATAGCAATAACTATTAAGCTAATCGGATTCATATTCATTACTGTATTTAATGCACCTTGTGCTATTGTCATTGCTTTTGTTGCGACTGCTTGTAATTTAGTCACAACTTCCCATTTTTTCATTGCTTCCGTAATTTTAGAAATCCCCGTTCCTATAGTTATAAGACCACCAATTGCAGTAGCCACAGGACCTATTGCCAATGCTATACCGCCTAGTATAAGTACTACTCTTTTACCTGAAGCATCTAAATTATTAAACCATTTAATAACACTTTGTAATGCTCCTAAAACATCATTAACGATAGGTAGTAACTGTTGTCCTAATTCAGCAGACAATGTTTGAAATTGCAACATTGTTGTTCTTGTTTTATTGGCCGTACTATCGGCTGTTTTACTATAATCACCTTGTGCATCTGCTGTTGTTTCCATAATATATTGATATCTTAATGTCGCTTGCTCTGCTTGTGTCATACTATCATAAGATTTAGTTATACCTTTGCTCATAGCAAAGGCTTCTAAGTTTACCACAGACATGTTAATACCTAGCTGTTTTAAAGGTTCCGTTTCTCCAGATATACCAGACCTTAATTTTTCAAAGGCTTCTTCAGGATCGAGATTATAAAAAGATGCCATATCCCCGGCTAAGCCGGACAATGCTATAGACATATCAGTAATGTCTTTATTCCCAAGCCCCATAGACTTAAGCATAGCTCCCATCGTTCCAGTAAATTGTTTAGCTGATAATTCACTGATACCAAATTGTTCTGCTGCACTTTTAGCAAATTTATTAATTGTTTCAGAGCTATTTTCGAAAGTAGTATCTACTACGTTTTGGACTTCATTTAAATCACTAGCCATTTTAACCGCATAAGTTCCAAAAGCAGTTATTGGTACAGTTAAACCAACTGTCATTTTCGTACCAATACTTTTAAACTTGTTTGCTAATTCATCAGCTTTTTTTGAAGTCTTGTCAGCTGCCTTTTCTATTTTTTCCATACTCTTAATAGCACCATCGCTATCAAGAGTTACTTTATAAGTTATCTCTCCATCTGCAAACAATTGAATATCAAGTTTTAAGTAATCATTCTTTACTTCCACCTGCTTTCTTTTCTAAATACGTCCATAGCTTCCCTAATGCTTTATTTGAATTTTCTTCATTTGATAGTGCATATTTAGCTTTCATCTTCATTCTAAATTTGTGTTCGTTTAACTCTTGTTGTTTAGGATTTTTAGGTGGTTTCTCATATAATCTATAGCTCATCATCTTAGATAGAGTTGAGTTTTCGTCTAAGAATATTCCCTCTAGAATAGAGTCAAATTCCCACCAAGAAATATCATCTTTATTAAGGTTTATTCCTAATCTAAGAAAGTCTACAAAATAGTATTTATAATCTAGATTTAAATCAAAAGTTTTCTTTCCTGATTTATTATTCTTCGTATCAAACACATACTTTGTAACTTCATCTAAAATAAATTGAGCATCGCTATCTGATAAATCATTAATCCCTAAAAGTCTACAAGACTCTCGAACATCTTCTATGCTACCAATTTTCATCAATTCAAAAACTTTAAGCATCGTTTTGAAAGTTATGTTTAAATAATAATTTCTATCATCTATTTTAAGTAGATTTATTTGTTTGTAATCTTGCGAAGGTTTGTAGTTAAAGTATTCATTTGTGATATTCTCTTTTCTACAAAGGCATTGGCGAAAAAATCGAACATCATATCAACTAAATCTAGATATATTGATTCTCCAGCATTAGCTTTTATGATTTCTCTTTGTTCCTTAAATACAATTTGTTCAAACTCTTCTTGTCTTGCCTTTGCTCTTTCCAATACTTTACTTTCTAATTCTTCGTACTCAATAGTCTTGCCTTCTTGTTCAAGTTTAGACATCATTCTTCCATCTTTAACATCTTGTTCATCGAAGATAAGATTTTTTATTCTTAGTTTCTCTTCTGGTGTAATTCTGACAGTATAATCAACTAATAAATTACCTTCTTCATCTTGAACTTTAATAGGTTCCTCTATTTCATATTTTTTTCTTGTTAATGTAAGCATAATTCCTCCTCTAATATAAAAATAAAGGGCAGACTAGAAGCCTACCCTATTGTTTAGCCAGCTGATGGTGTATATGCGGTCTCTTTAAATGTTGAATTATCGTAAACTTTAAGGTCAAAATCAACTTGTAAA
>CAMLTY010000079.1 GCA_946486465.1 uncultured Mycoplasmatota bacterium | reverse complement strand
TATGAGATAGCAGCTATCTATGTTTATTTAGCAAGTAATGATTCTAGCTATACAACAGGTCAAGTAATTCATGTTAATGGCGGAGAATATAAAGGATAAAAAAGAAGCTAGTTAGTTAGCTTTTTTCTTTGCAATTAAAACAATTTCTGTAGGAAAGATATTACCACCATAATACCTTAAATAAAAGTTATAATTTTTATTGATACTCTTAATTAATTTAGGTATTCTAATTAAATCATTAAAGCCATGATAAATAGATATTAATAGAGTAGGACTATCATTTTTAATATGCTTCTTAGCTCCATCCAAAGCCTTAAACTCAGCTCCTTCGATATCCATCTTAATTATATCAACTTTCTCTTTTATATCTTCATCTAAAGTTACCGCTTCAATATCACCTTTATCATCAGTTATGGTATTAGCAGAATTATCAACACTACTAGTATTAAGGGTTAAAGTAGTCCTCTTATCATACAAAGCTTTATCTCTTATAATAATATCTTCATTAAAGATAAACTTATCTTTTAAAGTGGAGACTGAAGAATCAGTAACTTCATAACAGTAAATCTTTTTATATTCTTGTAAATATGTATCCAAAAAGTCATCAACACTATCTCCTATATAACTGCCTACATCTACATAAACAGTATCTTTAGTAGTTTTAACTAAATCAGGGTCAAAGTAATGTTTATAGCAAGTATCTATAACTTCATGTAACATAGTAAAGTCATAGTAATAATAATTTCTAAGTATAGCTAGTAATATCTTTTTAGATTTATAATCTTTTAAGTTTTGATAAAGTACTACTAAATCAGTTAAATTATCCTTTAGAAGACTAACTATGTTATTAATCTCATCAAAGTCATTATTAATATAATCTAATTTACCCCAATAATTAAAACTATTAAGAAAAGTCTCGATATTACCTCTTAACTCTTCATTAAGACTTAAATATCTATTCTTAATATTTAAATAGACTTCTTCTTTACTCATTAATTCTAATTTCTTAATTAAACTATAAAATTCATAATCAATTTTATTCATTATATCACCAATATAATCTATGTAAGAAGAGTTTAATTGTTTAAAAAAATAATAACAAAAGGAGAAGTGTATTATGAGAAAATCTAAAATAAAAAATGTTAAAGTTATGATTGGTAGCGGAGAACATGCAATGTTTATTAATGTACCAAAAGGAAAGAAAGTAAAACTTATGAAAGTTGGTATGACTTTTAGCGAGGCTAGACATCATCTAGAAGAAAAAGAAAATAGACTTATAGAAGATATAGAAAGAAAACAAGAAAAAAATAATATTAAAAGACGTATTTTAACATTATTTAAAAGAAATAATCAAACAAAATTTTAAAAAAATGTATCTTGTTCGATTGATTTATTTTAATATATATGCTACATTATTAATGGAATACTTAGCTAGTTAGGTACTATCTCCTTTTACTATATTTTTAAATTATGAAAGGAGAAAGATGAATTATGAGAAAAATGGAAAAATTCCTTTGCTACATAATATTCTCTCTTGTTTTTGTAATCATCTCTCTGATATTTACATTAATAAGAATAGTACCAACTCCGTAGAGTAGGTACTTTCTAAAAAAACGCTTTTATTTGGATAGTACCTAACAGAGCAAGCTAGGTATTTCCTTTTTTATTTATATGTAAAATTTCTTTACATATTCATAGTATCATAAATATTAGTTTTTGTCAAAACTATTGCATCTTACTTATTTCAATTATCATATCCATATCATCATCATTAGCCATAATGTTTTTATGGATTTCTTTACATTTTTCACATCTATAAATAATTTTATAAGTATCTTTAAACTTTTCAATACCAATAGGTTTTAACAATCCTTTGCACTCATTTAATCTATCACCTGGCATAATATCTACATGTTTTGAGTAAAGGCAATAAGGACAGTGATCTCTTGCACTATACTTTAAAGGTAATACTTTCTTACCACAATTTTCACAAATAAATTCTTCATCTTTCATCGTAAATCTTTTCATAATTACTTCCTTCTTAAACTTAATATTTTTATATCTTCCTTAATAATATTACACATATTTTTTAAAGCATCTTTTTCAAAGGGGTTATCTAAATTATATTTTTTAATAATCTCTTTTAATGATAAAGTTCCTCCATCTTTACATAATTTTATATGTAAATCAAAAGCATCTTTAATACTTTCTTTTTCTTTTTTATAAAACGATAAAGCTAGAACATTATCAATTGCATAGTCTATTGTATAGAAAGGATCAATTATTCTATTGGTATCTGCTTGATACTCAGTCCCTCTATTAAAATATTCTGTATCATAACTATCTAAATTATATTCGTCTCTTATCTCTAACCATTTCTTTTTTCTTTCTTTACTATTTAAACTATTATCATAAACACAACTCCAAAAATCATCAGCGATAGCCATATTTACCATTAAAGAAAGACTATTAGTTAGATGTTTAATTTTATATTTATAATCATCACTTCCAAAGAATAAGTCCATAAAAGGATACATTAAATATTCCATACTAGTAGAATGTATTTCGCAAATATCAAAAGTAGGCCATCTATTCTCATGAAACAATAAATCCTTACTTAAATATAATTGATTAGAGTGACCAAACTCATGAAAAATACTAGTTGTATTACTTTCTAGTCCCACAAACTTTTTTATAAACAAAGGCACTTTATAATTAGGTAGGTAAGTAGTAATACCACCATTTGATTTGTTTTCTCTATTATCTAAATCTATTAAACATTCATCTAACATCATACAGAGTAAATCATAACTTGTTTTAGAATATTCTTTTAAAACTACCTTAAACTTGCTTAAAATATCATTTAAATCTCCCATAATTTTAGCATTGCCATCATTAAATAAATAACTATTATCATAATATTCTAACTTTTCTAATCCTAATCGTTTTCTTTGTTGTTCTTTTAATAATTTAAGTAGGGGAACAACATATTTTTTTATCTCTTCTTTAAAGATAGCTAAATCATCTTTGCTATAATCTAAACGATTCATTTTTACAAAAGACATATCAGTATAGGAGTCAAAGCCAAGAGTTTTGGCAATGGTGTTTCTTACATCTATTAATTCGTCTATAATAATATCTATTTCTTTTTCTAGACTTTCTAATATTTCAAATCTCTTATCATATGCTTTCTTTCTTAAATCTCTATCATCATTATTATAGTAGATACTAAGTGAAGAGAGATTTATCTCTTTATCTAAGAAATTAAACTTTGTACCAATAATTAATCTTTGATATTTAGAACATAATTGTTTTTCTTTAGTCTGTAAAGAAATAACATCATCATTTTTTAATCTAGCTTGATTAGATGCTATAGCAAGGGCTCGTTTACCAATAAATTTTTCTAGCTTTTCTTTATTTTTAGAAGAAGATAAAACTTTATAATAATCATAGATTAAGTTATTAATAATAGGCTCATATTTACCTATAATCTTTTCTGTTTCTAAATATTTTTTATTTTTAGTGTCTTTTAAATATCCTATATAGCTGATCCAATATAAAGTTAAATAATTATCTCTAACATTATTAAATTTTATGATTAGCTCTTTTTCTTCATTAAAATTCAAACAACTTTTTAACTCTTTAAGAATTGTTTCTAAATCATTTTTTATATTTTCTAATATTTCTTCATTAATAATTACTCTTTCTAATTTTTCTTTTATTTTCATAATTCTCTAACATTCCTTTCTATCGTCCTTTCAGTCCTCTGAAAGGCACAAATTGAGATGAAAAGTTGACTTATATCTAAAATCATTTATAATAACTATCAGTTGTTGGTACACTACAGAGCACGGTGAGGTGAGTGGTGTTAAGAAATGTTTCTTAAACCCGTATAATTATATGTGTCGTTTATCTCTAGAGTACAAATGAGTGTAGCCTGTAGATTATTATTCTACTTTTATGAGCACGGAACCTTAACTTTGGTAAAACAATTCTCGAGTTTTCAAGTGGAGATTTACAGTCAATGCCACAACTCATTTATTTTTGTCGATAATTATTATGAACACGAATTTTTGCGTTTTCTCACAAAATCTTTTTTGCGTGTTT
>CAMLTY010000078.1 GCA_946486465.1 uncultured Mycoplasmatota bacterium | reverse complement strand
CAAGTATTTAATATAGACCTTGTCATTGCTTCTGTTATTGTTCTAGGTGTCTTAGCTTTCTTATTCTATTATCTTATTTGTTTACTTGAGAAATTTATACAAAAGAAAACTGTTAACTGAGAAAGTTAGCAGTTTTTGATATTATTTTATCTCTTATAGTATTTATTAGTCTTAGTTAGACAATTATTAACTAAAGGACAATTTATACAATTATGTTTATTACAATACTGATTACCAATTTCCCAAAGGTATTTATCAACAACACTTGGATTAATGTTTAATTTATTGCTAGCACTTATATATGCAGTTGATAACTCAGCTATTTGTTTTGTTGTTAATTCTTTATTTTTGATAATACCATTTAAGTAACTAATTTCTATATCATGTCTGTCCAATGGTATAGCTTGTATGCCATCATTTAAAACACAGATATTGGATTCAGAAATTAATCTTAATAATAATCCTCCTGTCTTTTGACCATAACTTTTAGAAGTATTTATAAATTTATTTAAATCATTAAAGGAATTAAATGTTTTAATTTTATTTAACAAATTTTCATATTGATTTAAAAATGATGACAATTTTAACCACTTATTAACTGCGACATTAGGATATCTAGGATGAATATTATTTTTAATAATATTAAATAACGTTTCTTTATCATCATTAAAGTTCTTTATAACATACTGTGGATTAAATATATATGGAAATCTATGATAAGTATTAATTAAATTGTTATGATAAACAATTGACCTCATACCATAATCTAATAAGCATGAATAAAATATATATAATAACCATTCATTAGATTTATATTTTATTTCCTTAGGAAATTCTACATTAGCAATAGTATCTGTATTTTCCTTTGAAAAATGTTTATTTAATATTTTTATAGTTTTTAATAAATTATCTTCATTTATATACATAGTTTTACCTCAAAGACTAATTATTTCATCATTTCCCAACTTTTAAAATATACACATTCTAATTTATCATTAAATTTAATTTCATATATTCCATCAAATTCTTGATTATTTTGTTTGAGAGTCCATTCTGCTATTACTGTGTTTTTATCTATTGCTAACAATTTAATATCAATATTTTCTATATCTTCATCTTTTATGTGTTGCCATTCTTGGTTAATTTCTTGGATTGTTGTATATGGCTTCATAAATGGTGTTTCTTGATAAAAAGTTGTTTTAGTAAATAATGATACTGCACCTTCTATATCTTTGTTAATCCAATAATCTTTTAACTTATTTAACCACTTTTCTGCATATTCTCTATTCATGCTATCACTCCTTTAAGCTTTTAAATTTAATTACATTGTTCTAATACGGTATTCTAAAACTTTGCATTTATTATCAAGTGAAAATTTTCCTTCAAACAACTCATCTTTAAATAAGTATGGAGTAAATTTATGATTTTGATCAAATTGTTTTATTTTTTCCAAATCTTCAAATTTTACCCATTCTAGTTTTCCTTCTTCTGATGCCGATAATAAATTTCCCTCATAATCATCTGCAGTATATACAAATATAATTCCTTCTGCTGAGTCCTTCCAATAAGATATACCTTGTAGTTTGGGATTAATCAATGTTAATCCTGTTTCTTCATAATATTCTCTAATAATGCAATCTAGTGGTGATTCTCCTTCTTCGAATTTTCCACCAGGAGGAGCATAGACTTGTCCCCATTTTTTAGTAAATTTAATCATTAAAACTTTATTATCTTTTTTTAAATAACAAGCAGTTGCATTTAAATGAGCAATACGATGTTTTTTTATGGAAAAAACTACACATCCATTTTGTTCGGATTCTTCTTTTGTATAATAACCCCTATCATAAGTATCTCGTACTACATCCTCAATACTATCATATTTATCCTTAAAATCTTCATCATAATATTTAGAATAACATTCATACCAATTATCAAATGTTTCAATTTTATTAACATCAACGATAAATTCTTCATCTAAATTTGGAAGTTTTAAAAATTTAATAGTATCTCCAACTCTTATTATCTTTCTTTTTTCGTCATTTAAACGATATTCCCTTTTTTTCCTTCCTGACTTTAAATCTTCAAAACTAGATTCATATAGTTTCATTATATGTTCCATAATTACATCTCCTCAAAATTGCGTAAATCTAATAAAAATATGTTACTTAAATCAATATTCTATTAAAGATTAATATTTGATTATTTTAAAAGTATGCCACCATTAACATTTATATTTTCGCCATTAATATAATCTGCTTTGTCACTTAATAAGAATGATACTGTATGAACTATATCACTTACTTCTCCCAATCTACCACTTGGATTTTTTGATGAGGTCTCCTTTATTTCTTCTTCAGAATAACTTTTCTTAGCTAGAGGCGTTAGAGTCATAGACGGACTAACAGTATTTACTTTAATATTATATTTAGGTGTTAATTCTAATGCACAGCATTTAGTTAGCATAATAGTGGCAGCTTCACTTGTACAGTATGCTACAGAATCATCTATTGGTTTAGTACCTAATCTAGATGCTATATTTATTATTCTTGGAACTTTGGATTTCTTTAATAATGGGATTGCATATTTTATACATAACCATCTACCAACAACATTAACACTCAATTCTTTTCTATATTCCTCTGCAGTTAAATCTTCAATGGAAAAAATCTTGTCATATACTGCATTATTGACTATACCATCCAATCCTCCAAACTTTTCTTCAATTTGTTTATACATATTCTTAACGTCAGCTTCATTTGAAACATCTGCTTTTATAAACAAAGTATTTTTTTTAAACTGTTTAAACATATTTTTTGTTAAATTTGCATTTTCTTCATTATGAGCATAATTAATAACAACTTTTGCTCCATTTTCTAATAATTCCTTTGCAATTCCTTGACCTATACCAGAGGTAGAACCTGTTACTAAATAAATTTTGTCTTTAAAAAACATATTTAATCATCTCCTTTTAAATTAATAATTTACTCTTTAGTTTTTTTGCTAAAAATCCCATAAACTGTGGTATCTCATGAAATCTATTATAATATGATTCATCTACTTCTTTACATTCATCAATACATCTTGACTCTTTAAAGTCTTCTATTACAAAATTATTGTTCTTAAGTAGCTCAAAATAATATGATGGTGGAGCTATAAACTCTTCTAGCACCTCATTATCTTTAAAATGATTTACTTGTTTTGTATGAGACATATATTTTCCTAGTACTTGTTTACCATCACTACCAGCTTTAAATCCTATAACATGATAATTACTACCATTATAATTAATTTTTTCAGTAGCAAATCTCATAGGATGGCCAACAGAAAATAAAACTTGGCCATTATCATCTAATACTCTGTATAATTCTTTAAAGACTTTATCTTTATCTTCTACATGAGTAATTGCTAAACTGCTAAAAATAAAATCAAATTCATTTTCTTTAAAAGGTAAATTTAACATATCACCTACATAGAAGTTACAGTTAGGATAACTTTCTTTGGCAATATCTATTGATTTTTCTGAAATATCAATACCTGTTATTTTTTTAGGATTATATTTACTTAACATTTCACTTTCTTCAGCAGTTCCACAACCTAATAAAAAAACTCTTTTACCTTCAATATTTGGAAGCATAGATAACATCATAGGTTTTTCTACAAATCTTAATGACTTTTTTATTCCTTTCGTTACTTCAAAGTGTCTTTTTTCTGCAAATTTATCATAATCATTTACTTTAAAGTTAATAATATCTATTAGTTCATTATATATTTCATTCAATTCTTTTACACCATCATCTATACTTATATGACCTTTGTCTTTTACAATAACTGTTTTGGCATTAAGTAGTTCTTTAAACCTTTTTTCTTGCTCTAATGAAACAAAATAATCATCATCAGAGAATATACAAGTAATATTATTTGTAAATTTTTTTATTTTCTCAAAATCAATAGGAGTATTAATCCAAGGCTGAGCAGTATTATATGACTCTTCATCACTAATTGCTTCTTCTAGTAAGTCTAACCAAGGAGCTACAAACAATATCCCACCAATTTTTATGACCTTTTTACTTTCCAAATATCTCATTATTGTTTGGCATCCTATACTATGTCCTACAAAAAAAGTATGTTCATCTAACTCTTCAACTTGTCTATCTAATTCTCTAACCCATTCTTCTATTTTAGAATTAGCAGTATTTGGCATATTAAATCTAAATACTTTATTAGATTTGTTACTAATTTTCTTATCTAACCAGGGATACCAACCATCATCTTTGTTTCCTTCCCAACAATGTACTATATATATTTTATTCATATTCTTCCTCCAATTAATTTTTTATTTAAAATCGCTATGTTGTAGAATTTGAGGGATGATAGTGATAGTCTTCATAGACATCATA
>CAMLTY010000077.1 GCA_946486465.1 uncultured Mycoplasmatota bacterium | reverse complement strand
TAGCAATTAACTCAAGTAAATCCTTAAGTTCATTCTCTATTTTTTCTCTTTCTAAACCAGTTAATCTTCTAAGTCTCATCTCTAAAATAGCATTTGCTTGTATTTCAGTTAAGCCAAACTTACTCATTAAGCCACTTCTAGCCTCATCATCAGACTTAGAACCCCTAATTAACTTAATTACTTCATCAATGTTATCTAAGGCGATCTTTAAACCTTCTAAAATATGAACACGTTTCTCTGCATTATCTAAATCAAATTGCGTTCTTCTTATAATAACTTCTCTTTGGAAATCAATGTATTTTGCAATTATATCTTTTAATCCTAAAGTTCTAGGAACACCTTGGTCTAACATCAAGAAAATTATTCCATAACTAGTTTGAAACTGTGTATGTTTATAAAGTTTATTCAATACAACTTGAGCATTAGCATCTTTCTTCAACGTAATAGTAATTTTAATGCCATCTTTTAAATCAGAATGGTAATCAGAAATACCTTCAATTGTCTTATTATGAACAAGTTCTGCTACTTTATTTTTTAACTCAGATGTATTAACACCATAAGGAACTTCATCAATAATTATATATTGTCTACCATTTTTCTCTTCAATTTGAGCTTTACTTCTAATAGTAATAGTACCTCTACCAGTCTCATAAGCTTTTTTAATACCACTATTTCCTAAAATAGATGCTCCAGTAGGAAAATCCGGTCCCTTAATATATTGCATTAATCCATCTACATCAATATCAGGATTGTCGATATAAGCAACACAACCATCAATTACCTCTTTTAAATTATGAGGTGGTATATTTGTTGCCATACCAACAGCAATACCAGTAGTACCATTAACTAAAATATTAGGAAACCTTGAAGGTAAAACTACAGGTTCTTTTGAAGATTCATCAAAGTTAGGAGTAAAATCTACTGTATTTTTATTAATATTTCTTAAAAGTTCAAGAGATATTTTTGAAAGTCTTGATTCGGTATAACGCATTGCTGCTGCTCCATAACCTTCAATATTACCAAAGTTACCATGGCCATCAATTAGCATATATCGATATGAAAAATCTTGAGCCATTCTAACCATTGCTTCGTAAATAGAACTATCACCATGAGGGTGATAATTACCCATAACCTCACCAACAGTCTTAGCACTTTTTCTATGAGGCTTATCAGGTGTATATCCTGACTCATACATTGAATATAATATACGACGATGGACAGGCTTCAAACCATCTCTTAAATCAGGAATTGCCCTTGCTGTAATAACACTCATTGAATAATCAAGAAAGGAGTCTTTTACTTCTTTTACTATATTATTTTGTTCTAATCTATCCATAACCACTTACCTCCTAAACATCTAATGTTGCATAAGTTGCATTTTCTTCAATAAATTCACGACGAGGAGCTACTTCTTCACCCATAAGCTGTGAAAATACTTCATCCGCTGCAACTGCATCATCAATTGTAATCTGTCTTAAAACACGCTTAGTAATATCCATAGTTGTCTCATTTAACTCTTCTGCATCCATTTCTCCTAAACCTTTCATACGAGTTATCTCATATTTAGTATTTGGAGAAAGAGTTGCTAAATATTCAGCACGTTCTGCCTCATCCAAAACATATTTACGTGTCTTACCATGAGTAATTCTATATAAAGGAGGTTGAGCAGCATATACATGTCCTTCTTCAATAATAGGCTTAAAGAAACGATAAAATAATGTTAAAAGTAAAACTCTAATATGAGAACCATCAACATCAGCATCAGTCATTATAATAATCTTATTATAACGAAGCTTAGAAATATCAAATTCTTCCCCAATTCCTGTTCCAAATGCTGTAATAATTGTCCTAATCTCTTCATTAGATAAAGCCCTATCAAGTCTTGCTTTTTCTACATTTAAAATCTTACCACGTAAAGGAAGTATCGCTTGTGTCATACTATTTCTTCCTTTAATAGCAGAACCACCAGCAGAATCTCCCTCGACTAAGAATATTTCACATTCTGATGCATCTTTACTCTTACAATCATTAAGTTTACCCCAAACATTAGTCATATCTAGGTCACCCTTACGACGAGTTAACTCTCTTGCTTTCTTAGCAGCGACACGAGCTCTTGATGCTGTTATACATTTTTCCACAATAACTCTTGCTTCATCTGGATGTTCTAATAAAAATCTCTCAAACTGTTCTGAAAATATTTTATCAACTATTCCTCTAACCTCACTATTACCAAGTTTCGTCTTAGTCTGACCTTCAAACTGTGGATTAGGATGTTTTACAGAAATAATCATTGTAATACCCTCTTTAACATCATCACCACTTAAAGAATCATCTTTTTCTTTCAAAAGATTATGACTAACAGCATATTTATTCAAAACTCTAGTTAAAGCACGCCTTACTCCATCTTCATGAGTACCGCCTTCAGGCGTCGTAATATTATTAACAAACGAATAAATTCCCGCATTATAAGACTCATTATATTGTAAAGCAACCTCAACAGAAATATCATTCATAACTCCAGTTATATCAATAATTGTAGGATGAATAGAATTTTTATTCTTATTAAGCATTTCTACATACTCACGAATACCACCTTCATAATGAAAACTGTCTTTTCTAGGCGTTTCTCTATCATCATATAAAGTAATACGTAGACCTCTATTTAAGAAAGCTAACTCACGAAGTCTTGTTTTTAAAGTATCATAATCATATACAGTAGTTTCTGTAAATATTTGGTCATCTGGTTTAAATGTAACTGTTGTACCAGTTCTATCTTTATCACATTCCCCTATTACTTTTAAAGGCTCAACTGGTTTACCTCCTGTTTGATATCTTTGGTAATATATCTTACCATCACGATATACTTTAACCTCTAACCAGTCAGATAAAGCATTAACAACTGAAGCTCCAACACCATGAAGTCCTCCAGATACTTTATATCCGCCTCCCCCAAATTTACCTCCAGCATGAAGTACTGTATAAACAGTTTCTACTGTACTTTTATGAGTTTTAGGATGAATATCAACAGGTATACCTCTTCCATCATCTTTAACTGTAATACTATTATCTTTATTAATAGTAACTTCAATATGTGTACAATATCCTGCTAAAGCTTCATCTATTGCATTATCAACAATTTCCCAAACTAAATGATGAAGTCCTCTCGAACTAGTAGAACCAATATACATACCAGGTCTTTTTCTAACAGCTTCTAATCCTTCAAGCACTTGTATAGCCGAAGAATCATAATTACCTTCTACTTTTTCTTCCATATTCTAACTCCTCTCTACTTTTCCTTCATTAACTTTAAATATAACTGCACTATCTAAAGTTTTCTTAGAAATATTTTTTAAATCAGTAGTTGTTATAATACTCTGAATATCTCGACTTACATATTTTAAAAGCTTATTTCTCTTTGTTAAATCAAGTTCACTAAATATATCATCTAAAAGAAGTACCGGATTAGTTCCATTATTTTCTTTAAAAATTGGAATAGAAGCAAGTTTATAAGCAAGTACAGCGCATTTCTGCTGCCCCTCTGACGCATAAATCTTCATATCTATATTATTATCCATAATAAAAGAAAAATCGTCTCTATGAGGCCCAAATAGCGTCATACCAGCACTTAATTCTCTTCTATAGTTCTTCTTATAAGTATTAATAAGAACCTTCCTTAACTCTTCCTCTTCATAAGAACTAATAGATATATTAGGACTATATTCTATTTTTAATAATCTCTTATCTTCTGTAATATTATTATAAATATCACTAATATAACTATTAATTAAAGATAAATACTTAAATCTCTCCCAATAAATCAAAACAGCTTTCTCTACTAACTTATCTGTTAAAACATCTAAATAAGCTTTATCAGCAATTCCATTAGTAAATAATATTTTAAGATATTCATTACGTGTCTTTAAAATTTTATTATATTCATTATAAGTAACTAAATAAGAATAAGAAATTTGTGACAATGCCATATTAAGTAAATTCCTTCTGATACTAGGTGATCCCTTTATAATATCTAAATCATTAGGTGTAAAAATAATAATATTTAAATTAGAAATATAAGAAGCATATTTTTTTACCTTTTTATTATTTACAAAGATATTTTTATCTTTCTCTAAAAACTCTATCTTCAAGTCTTTAATCTGCTTATTATTTAAAACTCTACCCTCAATAACAGCTTTCTTCCTACCAAATTTAATAACATCAGCATCTAAGCCATTTCTAAAGGATTTAGTAAGTCCAAGTATTGCAATAGATTCAAGTATATTAGTCTTACCACTAGCATTATTTCCAATAAAAATATTCATTTTACTACCTAAAGTTATATTAAAATTATCATAATTACGAAAATTCGTAACTTTTAAGGACCTAATTATCATATTTGCTCAAAAAAACGACCATATAATCACCTACACCCTATTTTAGTACTCCTATACACGCAAGAATATTATA
>CAMLTY010000076.1 GCA_946486465.1 uncultured Mycoplasmatota bacterium | reverse complement strand
AAGAACTTTTCTTTAAATCTACTTCTTTTATATCTTTATATATTTCTTTATTAATTGTTCCACAATATGGGCAACTAAATAGATTATCTTTATATTCTTTTTTACAATTAGGACACTTCATATCTCTCACCTTTGTTTAAGTATAACAATTTTTATTAAAAAGAAAAAGAGGTTTATTTTCCTCTTCTATTGATTATTACTTGCATCGTTTATTATAGGAGCTAGGTCATAAAGTGTTCCATCTTTAGTTTGAGCTAATATGCTAACACTTCCACTCATACCTGCTGATGCTTTTACCATATAAAACTTAACAACATCTGTTATGTTAGGTAAAACTCCATAAGAAGTTAGCCCTTCTATTCCATTAGATAGTAAGGCTTGGTATACAGGAATATATTCAACAGTACCGTCACTCATTAAGAATAAAATTATATCACCTGTTGCATCTTGTCCAATGCCTCCAAAATAAATATCTTTTATTTCTTTTTCAAAGGTAAGCTGCTTATTTTCATAAACATAGTCTTCTACTCCAGTTAAATCCCAATTTAATGTGTAAGTGTCTGATAAAACTTTTCTATTGTAACTAAGAGTTACTACTTTTCTTGTTTCATCTAAACTAATATTGATAGTATGACCATAGTTTGCTAATGTATATGTATCAGCATTACCATTACTATTAACAATCTTACTAGTATCAAAATCTAGTGAATTATCGCTTATATCTTCTTCTGTTTCATTGTTCTCTTCATTATTAGTTTCTGTTTTTTCAGGTTCTTCTATTTGATTAAATGTTAGATAACCTAGACTATATGTTGCAAAGACTACCCCTCCACAAATTATTATTCCTAATAATATTCCTACAAAAACATGTAACCCAGTTTTACTCTTCTTATTTTCCATTACTTTCACCTTCCTTATGATAAGTTTAACACAAAAGTATAGAAAATTACATAAAAAAAGAAGCTAGTTATTTAACTTCTACTGTAGCACCAGCTTCTTCTAATTTAGCTTTGATTTCATTAGCTTCTTCAACAGAAATGTTTTCTTTAATTGGTGAACCAGCATTATCAACTAAATCTTTAGATTCTTTTAATCCTAATCCTGTAATTTCACGAACTACTTTGATAACTGCAACTTTAGCAGCTCCTGCATCAGTGATTGATACTGTAACTGTAGATGGAGCAGCATCTTCTTGAGCACCAGCAGCTCCTGGAGCAGCAACTGCAACAGCTGATGGATCTACACCAAACTCTTCTTTCATTGCGTCTACTAATTCTTTAATTTCTAAAAGATTCATTTCTTTTAATGAGCTAATAAATTCTTCTTTTGTTAATTTAGCCATGTTTATTTTCCTCCTCTAATATTAATTTTCTTCTTTTTGTTCACTATATAAATTTAAGCAGATAGATAGGTCGCGAACAAGTCCTATCATACCACCTGCAAGCATAGTAAGTAAGCCATCTCTTGATGGAATCTTTGCATATTCTGTAAGTTTAGCTTGATCTGCAACTTCTCCATCAACATAACCAATCTTTAATGTTAAATTCTCATGATCTTTAGCAAAATCTGATAATACTTTGATTGGAGCTATTTGGTCAGTACTATAAGCAAATGCACTTGGTCCTTCTAAAGCTTCTTTAACATCAATGTTTAAATCATTGAATGCTCTAGCCATTAAAGTATTTTTATATACTTTATAAGTAGCACCTGCATCTCTTAGGGCACGTCTTAGCTCTTTAATCTCAGCATCTGTTAGACCACGATAATCAAATAATACAAAAGTCGCACTATTATTAACATTATCTTTGATTTCATCAATAACTTCTTGCTTCTTTGCTAAGATTTTTTGATTAGCCATTTTTCCCTCCTATTTTTTAGTCAGTTTAAATAGTCCCTAGAAAGTTAAAAGTTCTCGAGATTTTCCCCAAGAACTTTTATTTATAGTAATTAGTCCTCGGTAGGATTTACGTTTTTACCTACTGTCTTGGGTACTTGTTAACTGATTTCTTTCTTATTATATTCTATAATCTTCTATTTGTCAAAAGAATTAATTTGAATCTTAATTCCAGGACCCATAGTAGATGAAATAGATATATTTTTAATATAGTCTCCTTTTACTGTAGCAGGTTTAATTTTTATAATTTGACTAACTACAGCATTTAGGTTTGCTAATAGGTCTTCTTCAGTAAATGATACTTTACCAATAATAGTATGGATATTACCAAAACTATCTGTACGGTATTCAACACGTCCTGCTTTAGCATCTGTTACTGCTTTAGAAACATCTGTTGTTACAGTTCCTGTTTTTGGGTTAGGCATTAATCCTTTTGGTCCAAGGATACGTCCTAACTTACCAAGTAAAGGCATCATATCTGGAGTTGCAATCATAGTATCAAATTCAAACCAATTTTCATTAGCAATTTTATCTAGATAATCTTGATCTCCAACATAGTCTGCTCCTGCAGCTTCGGCAGCTTTAGCATTATCACCTTTAGCGATTACTAAAACACGATTTGTTTTACCTGTTCCTTTAGGTAGAACAATAGCACCTCTTAGTTGTTGATCAGCTTTTTTAGTATCAAGATTTAAGTTCATTGCAACTTCTACTGAAGAATCAAACTTAGTAATACTAGTTTCTTTAACTAATTTTACTGCTTCTTCTTTAGTATATAGTTTATTCTTTTCTACTTTAGTAGCAGCTTCACTATATTTTCTACTTCTTCTTTTCATTATTTTTCCTCCTTATGTGGTTATTCGGGTAAGCAATTAGTGTTACATCCTCCCACATAGGTATAACCTATATGTTTAGTTTTTAATCTTCTTTCTTTTCTTCTACGGCAACACCCATGTTTTTAGCTGTTCCAATTACTGTTTTCTTAGCTGCTTCAATATCATAGCAGTTTAAATCTGGTAATTTAGTTTCAGCTATTTCTGTTACTTGGGCATCTGTTAAGGTTGCAACTGTTTCATTCTTTCCTTTAGTTGAACCTTTATTGATTTTAGCAACTTTCTTAATTAAGAATGGTGTAGGTGGAGTCTTAATTATAAAGTCAAAGCTTCTATCATCATAAATAGAAATTTCAACTGGTAAAATATCTCCCATCTTATCCCTAGTTGCATCATTATATTTAGTACAAAATTCCTGTAAATTGATTCCAGCAGGTCCTAAAACTGTTCCAACTGGTGGTGCAGGTGTTGCTTTACCTGCAGGAATTTGTAACTTTATTTTCTTTACAACTTCTTTCTTTGCCACGAAAAACACATCCTTTCTTACTCGTTTTCGCGAGTGGTTATAATAGCTTTTCAATATCAAGAATGTTCAATCCCAATATTTCAATATCAAGATTGTTTAATCTCGATGTTTTGCATTTAATGCACTTTTTGCTTCCCACTAATATTAATCTATATATAAAATTAATATAGCCCCTAAATAATAGCATACTTTTTCTTATTTGACAAGAGAAAACTATGCTTTTTCTATTTGAGTTAATTCAACTTCAACTTGAGTTTCTTGTCCAAATAAGTCAACATTAAGAACAATTTTCTCATTAGCACTATCAACTTCTTCGATAACTCCATACATTCCTGTGAATGGTCCACCGATGATTTTAACTTTAGTACCAGGTTGTAATTCTTTATCAATATCAATTCTGCTAATACCCATATTTCTTAAGATATGGTCTACTTCACTAGGTTGTAATGGTGTAGGTTTAGCACCTTTACCACTTGATCCGATAAATCCTGTAACTCCTGGAGTATTACGAACTATATACCAAGCTTCATCTGTCATAATCATTTCTACTAAGATATATCCTGGGAATAGTTTTTTTACTTTAGTCTTTTTAACTCCATCTTTAATCTCAGTTTCTTCTTGTTCTGGAACAATTACTCTAAATATATAATCTTGCATATTCATTGATTCAGCACGCATTAAAAGTTTTTCTTGAACTTTCTTTTCATGTCCTGAATAAGTATTAACGACATACCATTGTTTTTCCATAACCATTTCCTTCCTATTTACCTAATGAATGAAGTGCTGCTATTATTATATCTATTAAATAGAAGAATAATGAGCAACAAATAATAAATATTATAGTAGCGATAGAGTATTTAACCATTTCTTTTCTTGAAGGCCATTTTACTCTTTTAAATTCTGTTTTTACGCCACTAAAAAAGTTAGCTATTTTGGTAAATACACTTACCTTTTCTTTCTTTTTACCTTTAGAAGAAGTCTTCTTGTTTTCTTTTTTAGATACTTCTTTTAAAGAGTCTTTTTTAATTTCTTTAGTTTCTTTTTTTTTCTTTGCCATATACACATCTTCCTTTGTATTTTTTTCTAAAAGAAAAACACTTTCCAGTGCTTAAGCTTACATTACCACAAAGTGTTTCTTTAGTCAATATTTTTTAAACATTAATTTTTAGAATCTTAATTCTGAAAGTAAATGCAACTAACAATATAACACTTGCAACTACTTTCA
>CAMLTY010000075.1 GCA_946486465.1 uncultured Mycoplasmatota bacterium | reverse complement strand
GAACAGCTCTGAACAGAAGTGAACAGCTCTGAACAGAAGTGAACAGCTCTGAACAGAAGTGAACAGCTCTGAACATTATTAAATAGTTATATTACTATTTAATAATGTATCTCCCATAACTATCTTTTTTTGTAGTACCTGTCCAAACTATCAAATCATAATCAACTAATCTATTTAACAACTTAACCGCAGTTGTCCTTCCTCTATCAATGATTTCTGCAACTTCTAACGAAGTAATTTCCCCTTTATCATATATTGCCTGTAATACTTGTCTTTCTTGATAATTTAAATTTTCCCATTTCTGTTCTATTTCACTATTTTTTAACATTGTCTCATTTTTTCTTTTACTTCTCATAACTATATTATTATCAAGAACTAACAAAACTGAATGTTGATTAGGCTCAGAATAAATAGGATCCTTTAAATAAAATCTTTGCATTTCGCTATATATTCTTTTTACACCTTCATTTAATTCTCTGACAATACCAAATTCAGTTAAAACTCTTGCAATCTGTGGATTTCTTGAATAACGTTCTGTTTTCATATTTTTTAAAGTAATAAATCCACTAAGTTTACCCGGACTTAATATTTCTAATCTATCATCAAATAATTTTACTATAATATATTCTCCTGTATTAGAATAGTCTCTATGAGTCACGGCGTTAACTAATCCCTCATACCATGCAAACTCTGGATATTCTGGAACTGTTTCAAATATACCATTCTGATTTAGATGTGTAAACTCTCTTAACTGAGAATTAATAAAATTTCTTGCTTCTTCCAACGTTTTATATAAACACTTATCAAAAGTCCTATCTTTAACTATATTCATCTCTGTTCCTACTTGAAAATTAATTCCTTCAAACTTTAAAACTCTTACTCTTGCACTAGGTAAATATACTGATGGATTTTTACCAAATAAAAGCATACCTGCCTTTGTAAAACATAATTTTCCATTATCTTCAACTAAAAAACCTCTTGCTTTTAATACTTGTTCATTAGAAAGATTAGTAGCACCTATTTTATCTTTATAAATTTCCATTACTTCTAAATCAATATCATCAATGCTAGACATTTTTAAAACTTCAGATTCAAAATTTCTTTCCCTTTTTTCATATTCCAAACTTCTTACTTGTTCAGCATTTAATTTTATAGAAGAATCTCCTTGTCTTAAATAAACTTCATCTTTATTATTTCTAACAATAAAGTTTAATGCAGGTTCAATATGAAATAATAGAATATTATCTTTTTCATTTTTTATATTATCTACTTCTATTAACTCAGTTTTATAATTTGGCGTGGGACTTAAATAGTTAGTAACAACTTTCTGAAAATCATTTAACTTATTAATTCCATAATTATTAAATCCTTCTATCTTTCCATCATCAGTTATTCCTACTGCTATTACTCCTCCATTGGCATTTGAAAAAGACGCTATCTCATTAGCTAAATCTTGAATACTAACCTTTGCTCTTTTTCTTTCAAAATATAGATTTTCTTTAGTATTCTTTAAATAATCCTCTGTAATAATTGAATTTATTTTAGATAATGTCACTATTCTCACCTCGCTCATTTTATTACTTATAGTATACCATTAATTTAATTATTTATATATTAAAAATTTAAAAAGACTAACTTAAGTTAAGCTAGTCTACACAAAATTCATATTACCAACCATCATATCTGTTAAAGTTTTTCCTAATAGTTCTAGGAAATTAAGTTTATCAACATTTTCTGTTACAGTTAATCCTTCTTCTTTAATCTTATTACTATCGCTATCTTTAACTATAATCTTACCTACTTCATCTCCTTTTTTTAAAGGTAGATTATTATCGGTTATTTTTATATCATAAGTATATTTTTTATTATCTGCACTTTTCTTAGAAAGTATGGCAATATCATTCATTGGCACTAAACTAATTTTAGGACTAGTCGCTTTATCTAAACTTATTTCTTTTACAATATCATCTGTTGTCTTAAGTATCTCTATTTTATAGTTATTAAATCCATAATCAAGTAGACTCATCGTTTCACTATTTCTAGTTTGGCTATCATCTTCTCCTAAAACTATGGCAATAAGTCTTAAATCATCTCTTTTAGCAGTAGCAGCTAGACAATATTTAGCAGCATCTGTATGTCCTGTTTTTAAACCATCAGCACCTTCATAAAATCTTACTAATTTAATTGTATTTAAGTTTTACAATAAAAATATCTCAAATATCAATCTTTCAGGTACTTTTATTATAACATTTAAGTACAATTTATGATAGATATTCTGATTATATTTTTTAAATTGTAAGCTCCATACATTTTTTTAATCTTTCTAATACTCTTTTTTTTATTCTAGATACTTTATATTGTGGTATATTAAGAATATTTGCAATTTCTTTTTGTTTGTATTCACGACAGCCTATTCCAAAAGACATTTTAATTATTTTTCTTTCTATATCATCCAATTTCGTATCTAAAATTGTATATAATTCATTATTTGTTTCTTTTAAGATTATTTTTTCAATAATTGAATTGTCATCATCTATAATAGTATCTTCAATCCTTATATCATCAAATAATTTATCTTCTAACGAAATATATTTTTTCTCATTTTTTTTAATATATTTTAAAATTTCATTTTTGATACATACATAAGCATAAGTCGAAAAAGTTATTTTTAGATTTGGATTATATGTTTTTGTTGCATAGATTAATCCAATTACTCCAATTTGATAATAATCTTCATACTCACTAGAATTAAATATATTCATTTTTTTAATTACAAAATACACCAATTTCAAATTATCAGTAAGCAAATTATCCATAATTCTTCTCCTTTCCAAACAATAAAAAAAGGACTTAATAAAAGCCCTATTTTTATTTGTTATTTTTTGTATTTTTGTATCGTGTGTGCAATATCAAATCCACTTAATTCTGAATTCAATGATACTACAAGTGTTCTTTCATCAAAATAAGTTTCATTATCATATCTAACTATTACTTCACTAAACACATCTAGTTTTTCATTAAAATTTAGTTTTTCAAATTTAGATGCAAGTTCCTTATCTTTTTTATTATAATTAATGCCTAAAATATTTCCATTATCTTCATAAGCATCTTTGCTATCTGTCATACCATTATAAAGCATAGCAAAGTATTGTAATAAAATGGTACAAGCATTTGTTGTAAGACCGATTGCCTCTGAATTGAGCATTGTCATATCATCATCTTCTATTAAGTCTGGATTAGATTCGTTTTTATCATTTATTTGGTTATTATTTAACAAGCCAAATATATAAACAAGAAATTTCAATTTAGTAAGATCTGATGTAGTCTCTAATTCCTCAACTAATTTTCTTACATCTTCTGTTGTATTAGTAATATACATATTATCAATCCTCCCTTTAAATATTGCATATACTATATAATCAATTTAAAGCCATTTTAAGCGACTTTAATTTTTTATACTTATAACTATTTAAGCCAGCATACTAAAGTCAGTAGCGAATGAATTAAATACATTTAATGGCTCTTTTTGTTCGTTCTATTTATCACTTAAAAAAAGAAATTTTGCAAGAGATTTTTAACAAAAAAATCATCTTTCCATTTGTTCAAGATTACTTCTTTCTTCTACTAACATTAAATCATTATCTTTAATATCATCTATAACACTTTCATTTGCAGTAAACATCTTTTCAAATGCTTTCTTTCTAGGAATTTCATATTCATATTTGGCAAAATTATGATATTTACTACTTTGATTAATAAAGTTTTTCAATGCCTCATAAGAAGCATCACTATTACATCTAATATACAATCTTTGTTCAGCTGGCTCAAAATACTCATATCCATCTTCAAAATAACTATCATTTTTGCTATTATAAACACACACTACGTTATCTTTATCGCAAAATATTATTGCTTTATGATGATATGATTCACTATTATCAAACTCAGCATCTAATATTTCTCCAATATCAATTAATCCTGTTTTACATTTACTTGGTAAAAGTTTTACAGTAGTGCAATCAGTTGTCATAAAAGCTCCCTTTACTTCTCCTTTGAAACTACACGATAATATTCTGTCATACTCGGGGGCTTTACGTTTGTTAAAACTATTGGAAAAAAATTTTGACAATTCATCTTTTAAATTCATTTCTATCTCTCCATTTCATCTTCATTAGTTTTTTCAACACTCCTAGTGTTTTCTTGTTTATCTAAATCAAGTTCACTATCAATTCTTGCTTTCTCTTTTTGCAATTCTTTAATTCTCTCTTGCTGTGTAAATGGTTTATCAAGTTCTTCTTTGCAATCTATGAGTTGCTTTTCGGTATAAGCAATTTGGTCTTTAACAGTACCGATTTTATTATCAAAACTCTTTAACATATTTTCCAATTTTAAGATATTACCTATTTCATCAGTATTATTAATTTCAACTTTATATTTGCCTACACCATTTATATAAATAACTGGCTTATACCACAATTCATCTTTAGTACCAACAATATCAA
>CAMLTY010000074.1 GCA_946486465.1 uncultured Mycoplasmatota bacterium | reverse complement strand
ATACTCTTGACTCCTCTTAAATAACAAATATAATTTTTTTTAATCATATATATCTTTTAATATATTTTTCTACTCAATGCCAAGCTCTATTTTATTAATTATATAATTTTTATCTATTTCATTTATAGTTAAATTATTTATAAATAATGTTGCCTTAAAATCTTTTATTGAACTTTCTATCGCTTCTTTAATATCACTTGAACAATCTAAATCCAATTCTTTTACAGGTGTTTTCAATGATAAGTTATTACTAGATTTTTCACCTCTAACTGCACTAATTATTTCACACATTAAATCTCCATTAGTTACTTCTTTATCAAATGAATAATCGAATTGTTTTATTTCCGTTAAATGGATTGATTTATTATCATGATAAATTTCTTGATATATTTCTTCAGTTATATAAGGAAAAAATACACTAAAGTCTTGTAATAACTTATATAAAATCATATAAACTGTTTTTTGACCAGAATATCTTGCCTTTTCTCCAAACTCCTCTTTTCTATATAATCTATGCTTAACTATCTCTATATAATTATCACAGAAATTCCAAAAGAATTTTTCTAATATATTTAATCCTAAACCAATTTCATAATTATCTAAATATTTAATATACTCTTTTTCCATTTTTAGAAAGTTACCTAATATCCATTTATCAACATATTCAAAATCATTAAATTCTTTATCTTCATAATCCTGTAAATGCATCTCTATAAATTTAGAAACATTCCAAATCTTATTAACTAACTTCTTACCTCTTAATAAAGTTTCTTCACTAAATGTTATATCAGTTCCAAGTCTTCCAGAAGCAGCCCAATATCTAACTACATCTGCCGAATATTTATTAATTAAATCTAATGGTTCTACTTTAGAGTTTCCTTTACTTTTACTAATTTTCTCTCCTTTATTAGCCATTACAAAACCTGAAATCATAACATTATCCCATGGTCTTATACCAAAATGATAAAAACTATTGACAATAGTATAAAAATCCCATGTTCTTATTATGTCTGAAGCATTTGTCCTTAAACTCATTGGTTTTAAAATATCTTCATAATTATCTTTTTCACCATATTTCATATTTATTAAAGGTGTTGCTGATGAGGTTGCCCATGTATCCATTACATCAGATTCTGGAACAAATTCCTTACATCCACATTTAGGACACTCTTGTTCTAATGGTTTATCAGTAAGAGGATTAACTGGTAATTGTTCTTTTCTAGCAAATATTGGCTCACCACAATCTTTACAATACCATACTGGAAATGGAACTCCAAAATATCTTTGACGAGATATACACCAATCCCATGCAATATTATTTACCCATTCTTCATATCTATTATGCATATGTGATGGATACCAATTGATTTCCTTACCAATTCTTAAAAAATCTTCTTTATGATTCATAATATCAATAAACCATTGGTTCATTACAGTATATTCTACTTCTCTACCACATCGTTCGTGTGTTTGTACTTCATGTTCTAACTCTTCTATTTTTACTATATAACCAGCATCTTTTAAATCTTCAACAATCTTCTTTCTTACTTCCTTTATTTTCATTCCTCCATAATTAGGAATAGAATCTATTATTCTTCCATCATCAGTAAAAATGTATTTTAAAGGTAAATTATATTTTTTCCACCATTCAATATCTGTCCCGTCTCCAAAAGTACAACACATAACAATGCCTGTTCCTTTATCTATTGCAACTTTTTCATCTGCCATAATAGGTACTTCTACATCTATTACAGGTATATGTGCAGTTTTACCAATTAAATGTTTATGTTTTAGATCATTTGGATTTACAAAAACACTTACAATTGCTGGTAATAATTCAGGACGAGTTGTTGCAATAGTAAACTTTTCTCCATCCTCTACTGTTTCAAAATTTACATAATTAAATGTTGTTTTTATAGTTTTTGTTTCAAGTTCTGCTTGGGCTATTGAAGTTAGACATTCATTACACCATAAAGCAGGGCTTTCTTTATGATAACAATATCCTTTTTCTATTAAATCAAGAAATGAAGATTGACTAATTTTAATAGTAGAAGGGCTTACTGTTTTATAGTGCATACTCCAATCAGTACTAACACCAAGACGAGAAAATAAATTTTGAAATTCGCTTTCATATTTATCAGTAGTTTCATAGCATAAAGCTGAAAACTTTTCTCTACCTATTTCATGTGCTTTCTTACCTTGTTCTTTTTCAACTAGTCTTTCACTTGGAAGACCATTATCATCAAAACCAAATGGATAAAATACATTATATCCCCTTATTCTCTTATATCTTGCAATCATTTCTGCTTGTGAATAAGAAAATATATGACCAATATGAATTTTACCATTAACTGTTGGAGGTGGTGTATCTATAGAATATATTTTCCTTTTATCAGGAACAAACTCATAAATTTTATTTTTTTTCCAATAATTTAACCATTTTTGTTCTTTTTCTAAAGCATTATATTTTTTATCTAACATTTTTATCATCCTTTCTTTTTCTTAAATTATCTTATTGTTAAAGTAATAATGACTCGTACATAATCTCTTTTAAATATATATTTCATTTATTATCATCTCCTTAAATTAAAAAGGCGAGCAACTATCCAAAGGACGAATTGCTCGTGGTACCACCTTAATTTATAGTATTTCTACTACCTTAATCCTTTAATGCAGGTATACACTATATCTTACTATTATTTCAGATACAAAACTCCCAAGCTACCTTCAATTACTCTTCGTTAAGAAAGGCTTTCAGCCAGTGACCTTTCATTTCTACTAACTACTAACTAATCTACTCCTCTTGTTCTTTGTATTTATATTTATAATTGTTCTTCTAATAACTTAAGCTTAGCTTCTTCTTCTTTTAATTTTTCTCTATCAAGGTCAACTATATTTTTAGGTGCTTTATTAACATAATTTTCATTACTAAGTAACTTCTTACGTCTTTCGATAGAGTCTTTTAATTTCTTAATATTCTCTTCTAACTCTTCTTTATTAACTTCATTTTTAAAGAAATAAGTAATATCAATTAAACTAGATTTATAGTTAATAGATTGATAATCTTCTAAAGGCTCTTTAACAATTAATTCATCAGTTATCTTTAATTGTGACTTATAAATATATTCTAAATCACTTTTAGTATTAAACATTACTAAATCACTCTTCTTAATATTATTAGTAGCTTTTAAATTTCTTATCTCTCTTAAATCAACAATAACTTTAGATATTTCTTCCATATCTTTATTAAATACAGTTTCACTATCATACTTAGGATAAGTACTAATTACAATAGATTTACTATCTTTAAATGGTAACATAGAATAAATTTCTTCTGTTACATAAGGCATAAATGGATGAAGTAATTTAAGTATTGTTGTTAAAACATCAAGTAAAACACTCTTAGTAGTATCATTCATATTTGCTTTACTTAACTCTATATAATTATCACAAAAGTCTTCCCAAATAAACTTATATAACATATTACCAACATTATGGAAGTCATAACTATCCATATTTTTAATAACATCTTTGATTAAGTTATTCTTTAACGTTAAAATCCATTTATCAGCTTTACTTAAATTCTGATAATCATATCCTGCTGTCTTCATATCTTCAAGATTCATTAATACATAACGAGAAGCATTCCATAATTTATTAATAAAGTTCCAAGTAGATTTAACTTTCTCTTCATCATAACGCAAATCTGTTCCAGGAGCACTATTAGTAGTTAAGAAAAATCTAAGACTATCCGCACCATACTTATCAATAACATCCATTGGGTCTACTCCATTACCTAAAGATTTACTCATCTTACGTCCTTCTTTATCACGGATAAGTCCATGGATAAGACAATCTTTAAATGGTCTTTTTCCAGTAAATTCTAAGCCTTGGAAAGTCATACGATTAACCCAGAATGGAATAATATCATAACCAGTTACTAAGACATTATTAGGATAATATCTTTTAAATAAATCAGTCTTTTCTGGCCAACCTAGTGTTGAAAATGGCCATAATGCCGATGAAAACCAAGTATCTAGAACATCTTCATCTTGAACCCAGTCATCACCATCAGGTGCATCCATACCTACATAAACCTCATCGCCTTTATACCAAGCAGGTATTCTATGTCCCCACCATAATTGACGAGATATACACCAGTCATATGTAATTTCCATCCAGTGATTCATAGTTTTCTCATAACGAACTGGCACAAAATTTACCTTAGTATCTTTATTCTTTTGATTATCAAGTACTCTATCTGCAAGAGGTCTCATCTTAACAAACCATTGTTTAGATAAAGTAGGCTCAACTACCGCATCACTTCTCTCACTATGTCCTACATTATGAGTCATCTCTTCAATACTAATTAATAAATCTTGTTTCTTTAAATCTTCTACTAATTTTTTTCTACACTCTTCACGACTCATTCCCTCATAACCAGGAGCATTCTCATTCATAGTAGCATCCAAATTCATAACAACAACACGAGGTAGGTTATGTCTCATGCCTACTTCATAGTCATTAGGATCATGAGCAGGAGTTATCTTTACACACCCCGTTCCAAACTCAGGATCAGCATGATAATCTCCTACAATAGGTATTTCTTTATTAACAATAGGTAGAA
>CAMLTY010000073.1 GCA_946486465.1 uncultured Mycoplasmatota bacterium | reverse complement strand
AAGAGAAAAATACTTATGATAAAGGATATCGTAAAAGTGCTAAGACGGTTGGAGATGTTATAGGTAATTACCATCCACATGGTGATACTTCTATTTATGATGCGATGGTTCGTATGAGTCAGTCTTGGAAAACTAGACTTCCTTATATTGATATGCATGGTAATAATGGTTCTATCGATGGAGATAGTCCCGCTGCCTATCGTTATACTGAAGCTAGGCTTTCTAAAATATCTAATGAAATGTTACGTGATATTAATAAAGATACTGTAGAAATGGCTCCTAACTTCGATGATACAACACTTGAACCTACTGTACTACCTGCAAGATTTCCTGCACTTTTAGTATACGGTGCCATGGGTATCTCTGCAGGATATGCTACTAATATTCCTCCTCATAACTTAGGAGAAGTAATAGATGCTACCATTCATAGAATTGATAATCCTAATTGTGGTTTAGATACTTTAATGAAATATGTTAAAGGACCAGACTTTCCAACTGGTGGTATTGTTGAAGGGATTAAAGGAATAAGAGATGCCTATGAAACAGGTAAGGGTAGAGTTATTATTAGGAGTAAATATGGTTTTGAAGGAAACTCTTTAGTTATAACAGAAATACCTTTTGAAGTTAATAAAGCCCTACTTGTTAAGAAAATAGATGATATTCGTCTTGATAAAAAAATAGATGGTATTGTAGAGATTAGAGATGAGTCTGCAGAAGATGTTAGAATAGTTGTTGATTTAAAGAAAACAGCTAATAAAGAATTAATTGTAAATTATTTATTAAAAAATACTGATTTACAAATTAGTTATAACTTTAATATGATTGCCATTGTTAAGAAAAGACCACGTCTTTTAGGATTAAAACAGGCTCTTGATGCTTTTATAGACCATCAAAAAGAAGTAATTACTCGTCGTAGTCAGTTTGATTTAGATCATGCTAAGAGTGAATTACATATCGTTGAAGGACTTATAAAATGTTTATCAATTCTAGATGAAGTAATACGTGTTATTAGAGCATCTAAAAATAAAGCCGATGCTAAAGAGAATTTAGTTAAAGAGTTTGACTTTAGTATGGCACAAGCAGAAGCAATTGTTACATTACAACTATATCGCCTAACTAATACTGATGTTGTAGAACTTGAAGAAAGAATGGCTACTTTAAGAAAAATAATAGAAGGTTTAACGGCAATTCTTGGTAATGTTGATGTGTTAAAGAAAGTTATGAAAGATGAATTACGTAAAGTAAGAAATGAATATGCTCTACCTCGTCTTACAGAAATAAAAGATGAGATAACAGAAATAAAAATAGATACGACTGTAATGATACCTAAAGAAGATGTTATTGTAACATTAAGTAAAGATGGCTACATTAAAAGAACTAGTCTAAAAAGTTATAGTGCAAGTAAAGATGAAGAGACTACCTTAAAAGAAAATGATTATTTAATAGGTATGTATGAAGCATCTACTTTAGATACTTTACTAGTCTTTACTAATCAAGGTAACTTCTTATTTATACCAGTCCATACTATCTATGATTTAAAATGGAAAGAACTTGGTAAACACGTTAGTAATCTAGTACCTTTAGGAGAAGGAGAAGAAGTCATATCTAGTTTACTTGTTAAAGATTTTAAGAAAGATGTTAATGTTATAATCTCTACTGTAAATGGTATGATTAAAAGAACAAGTCTTTCTGACTTTAAGATAACTAGAATAACTAAGCCTAGTAGTTGTATTAAACTAAAAGATGATGATAGCGTTGTTGATGTAATGTTAGATACTTTTCCAGATATCTTTATCGCTACCTCTCTTGGTTATGGACTATGGTTTTCTAAAGAAGAAATACCTATTGTCGGTATAAAAGCTAGTGGTGTTAAAGCGATTAACTTAAAAGATGATACTGTTGTTAGTACTATTAACTTTGATGAGAATACAAATGACTATCTTGCTATCCTTACAGATAAAGGTACAGGTAAAAGAGTTAAATTAAAAGACTTTGAAAAGAGTAGTAGAGCAAGACGTGGCTTAATGACGATAAGAGATGTTAAGACTAATCCATATCATGTTATTAAAGCCTTAATGCCTACTAATAAAGACCATATAGGACTTAAAAATGGTGATATTACATTAATAAAACCAACAGAACTACCTATTACAGATAGATACTCTACAGGTAGTACTATTAATAAAAAAGGTCTAACTAATGCCTTCCTTTATAAGACATTAGAAAAGCCTACTGATAAAGAAGATACTACTCCTAAGAAAGACCAAATATCACTTGAAGATATAGATAAAAGATTAATGACAATAGATGACTTTTTGAAATAGATTACTTATAATTATAAACAAGGAGATGAAAATAATGGACGATAGAAAATTGGAAGAAATAAAAAAATTCAACAAGAAAAAGTGGAAGAATTAAATAGGGAACTTGGATTAGGTCAAGCTGACTTTAGCGGTTTATCAAATGTTGATGGTTTAAAAGACTTGCAATCAATTGATCCTAATGCAAATTTCGAAAAGTTAACAGATATCAGTGGATTAAGAGATTTAATTTTACAGGAAGAAAATAAAGAAGAAAAAGCACAAGGTAAGTCTAGATAAAAAGATAGTGAAAAGTATTATTTACTATTCTTTTTTTTCTTTTTTCTACATATTATCTATTAGGTGATGTTTATGTCTAAAGAAAGTTTTAAAGCATTTATTAAAAAAAGACCAGAGTTAGCTCAAGCTGTCTTTAATAATAAAACTACTTTTCAAAAGTTATATGAAGCCTATGATATGTATGGAGAAGATAGTAATGTCTTTGATGAATTATTAACACCCAAAAAAGAAGTAAAAGAGAGTCCATCTACTTCATTTAAAGAAATAACAAATTTATTTAGAAATATTGACTTAGATACTGTTCAAAAAAGTGTTAATGGGTTGCAGAAAGCCGTAAGCCTAATTAGTGAAATAGTTCCTAAGAATAATGATGAATATATACCAAATTATGAAGAGCGACCAATTAATAAATATTATGAGGACTAATGCAAGTAGAAACAAGATTAAAGATTAAAAGTAGTCCTAATCTTTATAGATATTTAAGAGAAAATTCTTATTGGTATAAATATCTTAATAGAAGTCCAATATTTCTAAAACAACTAGAAGAAGAAATGAAAGAAAAATATCGCTTAAGACCAAGCGATAAAATAGAAAATATTTCTAATAGTCTAAACTTAATAAAATCATTTCTAGAAGTCATGAGATAGTTTTAACTATTTCTTTTTGATTTCTCATCTCTTTCTGCAATACTTTTCTTTACATAAGATAATGACTTAGTACATTCTCTTGTATCTACATTTTGTTCACTTTCTTGATAAACACTTAATACTTTATCAATTTCAAAATCTTTTAATAACATAAGAATGCTATCTAAATATACTTTACCTGCTTTTAAATACTCTAAATCATTTTCTGTTAAATCTTTATCTTTGTAAGTTAACATAGAAACTGCTTCGGATGCAAATTGAATAGAGAAATTTCTTTCTTTAATATCTGTTTTATGATTTATTATATATTTTTCATAGCCATTAAATCTCTGTGCTAAAATAATTGCACTATCTTTAGTTAAGTTGCATCTTAAGACTTCATCATAAATATCTTTATATAAAAATAAATATACATCAGTTATATAATCTATTAAATGTTTATCTATATTTTTAGATTCATTTAATAAAGTAAGAAAAAGTTCTACATGGTCAAGTGCTAACATCTTATTAGCTTTTAATCCTGAGCCATAAATTTTATTATAAAAATTATAATCTAAGTAAATTCCTAAACCTCTACTTCTAGTATTATAATTATTTAAGAAACTTATATCATCAGTCGCTCTATCAAGAAGTTGTATTGTTAACCTATTAGCAGCTAAATCAAAGTCAATACCATTTATTATTTTAGCATCAAGTGTACCATCGCCTTCATTATATATAGTCCATATTCTATTAAGAAACTTAAATGCTAAAGTAGGACTAATACTTTTTAATTTATCATCTATAACACTATCAATAAGTTCTAATTTATCGTCATCTATTTTAGTATTAAAAAAAACTTCTTCATATCTACGATTAAATATTAATAAATCCTCAAGTAGAGTAAGTTCTTCATTACTAAAACCTCTCTTATGTTTAACACTATTAAATGCTATCTTATCATTTCTATCTCTTAAACTTTTCATTCATTATTCCCCCAACTAACTTTATTATATATTTTATTTATGTAAAAGAAAAGAAAAATGTGATATATTAGTAAAGGAAGAGGGAAGAGTATGGACTATAATTTAATCTATCAGGAGTTATTATTAGATATAAAAAACTCTAATCTAGCTTTTAATATAAGAAAATCTTTAAATGATATCTATAATGATAAAGACTTAATTAGTCTAATTAATAAATATAAAGAAACAGGGAATGAAACCATAAAAAAAGAAATCTATAATAATGAGAAATTTATGAGATATAAACGATTAGAGAACGAGACTAATCTCTTAATAATGAAATTAAATAAGATATTTAAAGAAATAGGTGAAAGAGATGAGAATAATTAGTGGTAAATATAAAGGTAGAGTATTAAAAGGTTATACTCTTAAAGGAACTAGACCTACTATGGATAGAGTTAAAGAATCTTTATTTGCAACTATTAATGA
>CAMLTY010000072.1 GCA_946486465.1 uncultured Mycoplasmatota bacterium | reverse complement strand
TATACAGTATTTGCTGGTGTTTCTTCAATTATTTAAATTTTGCGAATTGAAGTTTATTCCTAGCAAACAACTTCCTAACATCACTTAATTCTCCAATATAAATACTTTCCCCATCTTTTATAATATTAACATTTGTTATCAAATCATCTTTTATACTTTTAATATCATAAGTTTCTTTAACAAAAGCAAGTAGTTCATTTAATTGATAGTCATTTATATCAGAACTTACATAAGCACTAATAGTATCTTTAGTAATAATACCAATTACTAAATTATAAGTACTAACTAAATCCACATAAGAAGAGGCATCATTAACTTCATAAAATCTCTTTAAAACATCTAAACACTCTTTCTTATGAAAACTTTTAGTAACAGTTCTTTTAATTACTAAATCTGACATTATAATAACTACACCAGTATTTCTATTATTTAAAGGATACTTACTGTAATCTTCTAAAACTAAACTAGCCATATTAAATTCTCTATATTTATCAAACATTTCCTGTGAATTATCATCTAACATTAAGTTTTTCTCTTTATAAAATAATTCACATAACTCATATATTTTTCTTTCATTATAAGAATAATTATATAAGTAATCATAAAAATCATAATCATTACTACGTAAATTAGTTATAGTCAAACTATTATTACTATAATTAGATAAAACTTCTCTTAACCCATCAATATCCATCATACTAGGTTTAAGAGGAATATAAATATCTATATCATAATCTTCTAATAAAGTTACTTCTCCCATATTTCCTATCGCTTTATGGAAAACTCTAACTATAGTAGTATTATCATCCAAACTTCTTTTATAAATATCAATAATATCTTTACTGCCATTTTCAAGCTCTTTATCACTATATAATCTTAAAGCTTTACTTAAACCAGGAAAACTTTGCTTAGATATATTCTCATCATTTATAGTAGCAACGTCCTTTAAAACTTTACCATTCTTTATAAAATATAAATCTCCTAAATAGTTAGATTTCATATTTAATCACCTCATATAAATCTTTTTTATCACCTTTTTTAACCAAAGTTTATCATAAAATTACTTACTAAGTAAATAATAGCTATCGATAAAATCAAAATACCAAAGTAACTATAAAGACTTTGGTCTTTCTTTTTCATTATCCAAATAATTAGTATATTCATCTACTATATTTATTCCACACTTTGATTCTAATAATGCTATATCAACATCATCTAAATTACCATATTTCTCTTCTATTAGAGAAAACATTTTATCTTTAACTAAACTTTTCTTATCTATATCTACCTGCCAGTTATTTACTTCTTCTACTCTAATAAGAGAATAAGCAAGTTGTATAAGTTTTATCTCATCTTTAAATACTTCATATCTAGAACTTTTTCTCATATCAGACTCTAATCTATCTAATACTTTAAATATATCAGTTATATGACTATTTTCTCTATAATTTGTAGATGATACTCCTCTATTTATATTTCTTCTATAAAAATAATGGTTCTTGAAACAGTTACAACTTTAGATGCTTCCATATATTTAGTATAACTAAAAGAAATATCTTCAAATAAAGAATCTTCTACAAAATAAAAGTCTTTTAAAGTATCTCTTCTAAAAATCTTATTACAAACAGCAGGACTTTCAAAAATAACAGCAGATCTATCTTGAATAGGATTAATTATCTTTTCTTTTCCAATTACTAGAAACTCCAAATCTCTATTTGCATAGCCATCATCTTTTACAAATAATATCTCAGTAGTAACAAGTTCTGGATAGTTATTGTTAAGTACAGACTTATACATATCTTCATACATTGTATTTCGAATATAATCATCACTATCTACAAAACCTATATATTCTCCAGTTGCAAGACTTAATCCTCTATTTCTAGATGCACCTTGTCCTATATTCTTTTCATTATGATAAACTTTTATATTAGGATACTTCTTAGCATAATCTAACAAAATATTTAAACTATTATCAGTAGAGCTATCATCTATTAAAATTATTTCTATATCATCAAGAGTTTGATTAATAAGACTATCAAGAAAAGTAGAAACATATTCTTCTTCATTATAAACAAGAACTATTATACTTATTTTAGGCAAAGTTATCCCTACTTTACAGTTATTGATATATAATACATCTAAAATTAAATAATATAAAGCTTTTTGTTTAAATCTATGCTATGCTTATACTAGGTGAAGGTTTATGATACGGTTTGTTAATGTTAGTAAAGAATATCGGAGTAAAAAAGGACAAATTACTAAAGCTTTAAATGATATCAATATTGATTTAGGTAATAAAGGCTTAGTATTTATTATTGGTAAAAGTGGTAGTGGTAAGAGTACTCTATTAAATATTCTAGGAGGACTAGACAGTAAAACAAGCGGTAAAATTTATATTGATAATAAAGATATAGATAGTTTTAGGGAGAAAGATTATGATAGTTATAGAAATACTTATATAGGTTTTATCTTTCAAGATTTTAATTTACTAGAAGAATATAATGTCTTTGATAATGTTATGTTATCTGCAAAATTATTAAGAAAGAAAGTAGATAAAGAAGAAATACTTAATCTTTTAGAACGTCTTGGTCTTAAAGGGTTAGAATATAGAAATATTAATGAGTTATCTGGAGGTCAAAAACAAAGAGTTGGTATTGCAAGAGCTCTAATAAAAAATCCTAAAGTGATACTTGCAGATGAACCTACTGGTAATTTGGATAGTCATTCTAGTTTAGAAACTTTTAAGTTATTAAAAGAAATTAGTAAAGAAAAATTAGTAGTTGTTGTTTCTCATGATTTAGAAAATGCTAATACTTATGCTGATAAAATATTAGAATTACAAGACGGTAATGCTATTAGAAATGATTTAACGGTTGAAGAAAAAGATGATAATACTTTCTCTTTAACTAAATCAAGACTCCCCTTTAAAGAGTGTTTACACTTTGCTTTAACTTCCTTAAAGAGTAATAAAGTTAAACTATTCTTTACCATTATTTTAACAATGATCTCTTTAGTTTTTATGGGAATATCTGTTAATTCCTTTCTTTATGATAAAGGAACATTCATGGCTGGAGTTATGAGAGATAATAATGAATATATTTTTGATATTAGTAAAATAGAAGTAAAACCAACAGGTGCCTCTTTTCCTTTTGACTTAACTAATGATGATTTAAATATCTTAAAAGAAAATATAAATGAAGAATTAAATCCAACTTATAGATTATATAATAACAATAGGCTACTAACTTTTACTTATGGAGATTATGTAGAACGTGACGGAGAATTTAATCATATTCCCATGTGGTTTAACTATATTGAAGTTAAAGATAAAAGAATAATTGGTAATATTAAAGGTAAAATACCTGTCAATAGTAATGAAATTATGGTACATAAAAATGTCGCAAGATATATTTGTAAATATGGTATTTTAGATAGCACTAATAATATTTATAAACCTAACTCTATTAATGAATTAATAAATAGTAATAAAGAAATAATGTTAGGTGATAATAAAGTTATTATAACAGGAATAGTAGATAATGATCTTAATGATGATTACTTTATTTATGTAAATGGTTTTGTTGACAATGCCATTTTAAATAATGATATAAATACTTTTCTTACAGATTCTTATTTATCTAAAAAAGAAATAACTGCTAAAAATATTGCTATCTATAATAATAATGTTCAACTTATAACAAATACAATTACTACGCTTAATAAAGATGAAATAATTATTTCCTTAGATTTATTTAGAGAATTAGATAATAACTTCAATGATGAATTAAATGAATACTTATTAAATAATAGTGAAGACAATTATAGTAATTTAATTAATACTTTTACAAATTCCTATATAAATACTAATGATAGTTTTAATAATTTATATATTACTTTTAATGGTAATCTGAATAGTAATAGTATAAAAAACGATTTAAAAGTTGTAGGAATAAGTCTAGATAATAATAATTATATTAGTAATGATTATATAACAGAAATAGAAAGTACTAACTCTAATAAATATAATTTTAGTTATAGGGTTTACGAAGACAATTATAATGAACTAAAAAATATTATAAACACTTACGAAACTAATTATAATAAAAGTGGTATTTATTACTATTTGACATTACCTCATTATGATGATTTAGAACAAATAAATACTATTTATAGCTTTCTTGCTAAATATATTAATATTATAACCTTGGTATTTGTATTATTTACAATATTACTCTTCTCTAACTTTATTTATATATCTATTACCTACTCTAAAAAACAAATAGGTATATTAAGAGCTTTAGGTACAAATAAAAATGATATTGTCAAAATATTCTTATACGAAAGTATAATTGTAGGTATTATGTCTTATATAATTTCTATTATTCTTTGGTTTATCTCTATTAATTTATTAAATAATTCGCTATTTGGAGATAAAACTTATATTTTAAATGGCATTGTAACAAACCCATGGGTACCAATTCTAATGTTTATCTATACTATTATCATATCAATAATTATTACAGTTATATCTTTAAGTAAAATTACTAAAATTAAACCTATTGATGCAATTCTTAATAAGTAAAAGAACTCTAAATACTAGAGTCCTTTTCATTTATGCAAGCTCTTTAATGTAATTTTTTATCTCTCTATCAGTTAAAACATTACCAGTAGAGACTACTTTATCTTCTATCATAAGAGCGGGAATGACATTTATGTTATACTTCTTCTTATAAGTAGAATCTATTTTCTCAATATTAAATTCCATATCAAGTTCACGTTCTACTTTAGATAAGTT
>CAMLTY010000071.1 GCA_946486465.1 uncultured Mycoplasmatota bacterium | reverse complement strand
TCTATTTATTAATAAGTTTAGGTCGTTGTTTTTATTTTGTCAAATTGTAAGATTTGTTTTTGAAAATTCCCTAATATTATAAGAATTGCCATCCAGTGGCTGGCAAATTAAGTTTGTTTCATCAAATATAAAAGATATAATTAAAAATATAAGTACTTAAATCCTAGTTCTTTATAAATTTCAGATGCTCTAGGAAGATTTAAAAGATTTGCAAATATTAAATTATAAAGTTCATCAAATAAGAAGATTGCACAGATTGTATAACTTAATATTAAAAACGCTTTTTTAGGCATCTTTTTCGCTAGATAAAAACAAAGTGGTACTATTAAATACATTAATAATAAAGCTGATAATCCAAAGACTAAAACACTTCTTAGACATACATAACCATTAATATTACCAAAGCTTAATATTTCATTAGTATAATCCCAACACTTTATATGCATAATATGTTCCATGAAGGCACCACCAATATATTCAAGTATTCCAGTAGATATCATACTTACAATAAAAACAAATAAAGGATTCTTTCTTTTCTTATAAGTTAAAACATATATCAATATAGCACCCATGGCATAAATATTTATCCATGGTAAGAAATTACCTCCACGCCAGTATATTTCTTTCATACCACTGTTAAAATAATAAAATATTACTTCATAGAGCCATCCAAACATTCCTGATATTACTATTATTAAACAAAATATTCCTAACATAGTTTTTTTATCAAATTTATGATCTTTATTTAAATAATCTTTATACTTCTTCATGACTCTTAACTCCTTTAATACTTATAGTTTATCAAAAAAAAGAGTTATCTTTAAATATTTTATTAAGATAATGACATAATTGGACGTTTTACATAAACTATTATTGGAGTTGGTTTTATGTATAAATTGCCTACATTACCTTATTTGTTTCAAGATTTAGAGCCATATATTGATACTCACACAATGGGATTACATTATCATAAACATGAACAGAATTATTTGAATAAATTAAATGAATTGTTAGCAAAAAATAATTTTGATTATCGTTATGGTATAAATGTACTATACTATCATCTAGATGAGTTTAATGAAAGTGATAGAGTAGATATTCTATATAATTTAGGTGGAGTCTTAAATCATAACTTATACTTTAAGAGTATGAGTCCTAATAGAGTTTTACCAAGTGGAAGATTAAAAGAAGATATAGATAAAAAATATGGAAGTATTGATAAATTCTTTTTAGAGTTTAAAAATAAAGCTATGGGTTTAAAGTGTTCAGGTTATACTTTTTTAGTAGTAACAAGTGATGGTTCTCTAGATATTATAAATTTATCAAATCAAGAATTACCACAGTCTTTAGGCTATATTCCACTACTAAATATGGATATGTGGGAACATGCTTATTATTTAAATTATAAGAATGAAAAAGGAAACTATATAGATAATTTCTTGATAATTGCAGATTTTTCTAATGCTAGTAAACTTTATAATAGTTTAATGAAATAATCTTTTAATTAAGTCAATCTTTTATGATTGATTTTTTTGTGTTTTTTGATATTATAAAACTAAAAAAACAAGAGGTGGATTATGGAAGAATTATTTAAAGTAATTGATTTAAGTGATAAAGAAAAAATTGGAGTGATGGTAGCAGAAGCTCATAGTAAAGTAAAATCTACTAAAGAATTTCCTCTTTATATGATAGATGGTAAAAAGATGATATATAAGCCCTTATCTAAAACAAAACCTCTAACAACTCCATTTTTTGCATATAGTGAGGTTTATTGGTCTTATATTATAAATAAATATTTTGATGATAAAGCTCCTAGATATTATTTGGCAGAGACAAAACAAAAGGATGATGAAAAGTCAAAATATTATAATAAAGGAGTATTAGTAGAATCTCTTACTCCTAATAATGAGAAGTTAATTAATTTATATGATTATTTTAATGAACATCCCGATAAAAAGGTAGATATTAAAGATTATATTAATTACTGTATGATGAATTATGATTATACTATGATTTTAGAAAGTGACTTTATAGAAAATAATAAAGAAATAGGTGAGGGGTTCGCTTATCAAATACTGTTATCAGTTTTAAGGGAAGACCAGAACTTTCATTATGAAAATATTAATTTTACTTTTAAAAATAATATTCTTATATTAGAACCACCTATTGATTTTGAGTTTTCTACACCATTTTTATACCATGATGATGAAAAACAGTATGAATATGAGCGTAATAAGTATTCTAATTCTTTTAAAATTGATTATGAAAAAGATGAGATTAGAGAATTTTTAAAGAAACTTGCTTTAGAAAAAGGTTTTTCTTTAGATAGTAAAATTACTAAAAATATCTGTTTAATTGTTAAGATGTATCCAGATATTGTCTTAAAATTTATAAAGAATCTTGATACATTAATTGAAGATTTAGATAATATTTCTATAACTGATCCTGATAATTATATTTCTTCTTTAAATAGTGATTACTGGAAAGTAGGGCATGCTTTATATAAAGATAATAATTTAGAAGAATATGAGAGATTAAAAAAAGAAATTAGTTTAGTTAATATTAATAAAGAAGCTATATTTAAAAGAATATCTAACGATATATTAGAGTTTAGTAAGCATTATGCTTTGACTTTAAAGACATATTTAATTAGTTATTATGAAGGAATAGATAATTTAGAAGATTTGACAATAAAAGATTTACTTACTAAGTTAGGTATTACTGATGATGTAGTTATAAGTGATATAGATATTGATAGTAAGAAACTTAAATTAAGTAAAAGAATAGTTGGTGAGTGATGAATAAAACCATTACTCTTTTTTAGTAAAATATCTTTTTCTGTTAATAATATTAGTGTAAAGTTAATCTCTTTTGTTTGTAAGATGTATTAAAATAAATTATACTATTATTAAAGATAGAAAGAAGTGATGATATGCTTTTAGATATAGTTATTTTATTAATAGGCTTTGTAATAATCATTAAATCATCAGATGTTTTAGTAGATGCAGCATCATCTTTAGCTTTAAAGTTAAGAGTACCTAAGATGTTAATTGCATTAACAATAGTATCATTTGGTACTTGTGCTCCTGAAGTTGCTATATCTTTTAGAAGTGTTGCAAATGGTGATGGAGTTATGGCTTTTGCAAATGTTGTAGGTAGCTCGATTGTAAATGTTTTCTTAATTATAGGACTTGCTAGTTTCTTAAGGCCTATTAAAGTAAGACATGCTACTGTTAAAAAAGAATTACCATTACTTTTTATTGTTACAACAGCTTTTTCTTTCTTAATGCTTGATGCAGTATTTAATCCAATAACTTCAAATACTTTTTCAAGAAATGATAGTTTTATTTTAATATTATTATTTTGTATGTTTATTCTTTATTTAGTAGGAATGTTATTTAAAAAGAATAGAAAAGATGAGGAACAAGTAATAAGTAAGTATTCTGCTATTATGTCTTGTCTACTTTTAGTTGTTACAATTATCTTAATAGTTTATAGTAGTGAGATGATTGTTGATTCTGCTAAAGCGATTGCAAGTGGAGTAAATATAAGTGAGAAAGCAATTACAATGACTGCTATCGTAATAGGTACAAGTTTACCTGAGATGATTATGACAGTAACAAGTGCTAGAAAAGGTGAGTTTGATATGGCTATTGGAAATATTATTGGTACTAATATCTTTAATATATGTATAGTTTTAGGACTACCTATTCTTATTTTTGGAGATATAGTCCTTGAAGGCTTTGGCTTTATTGATATACTTGCAGTATTCTTATCTTCATTTCTTTTGTTTGTCTTTGCAAGAAGTGAAAGAGAAGTTAGTAAAAAAGAAGGAACTATTATGTTAATAGTGTTTGTCCTTTATTATGTATATATGTTATTCTTTTAGTATATTAAATGGAGGTGCTACAGAATGGAAAAAAATGAAGTAATAGATGCAATAAAAATTTTAAGAAAATATAATACAGAGACTAATAGAATAGAAGCTAAGAGTGCTTTATTAGGTTTTCCTAAAAAGTGTTATGATACAATATCTAGTTTTTCTAATAAATATGGTGGCATTATTATTTTTGGCTTAAATGAAGATGACAATTTTAAAACAGAAGGTGTTTATGATATTAATGATTTACAGAAACAAATAACTTCTTTATGTAGTGATGCTATGGTTCCTAGAGTTAGAACGGATATACTACCACTTGAGTTTGAAGGTAAGAATATTCTTGCAGTAAAAATTGAAGAATTAAGACAAAATAAAAAGCCTTGTTATTATAAACCTAAAGGATTAAAAGCAGGTTCTTATACAAGAGAAGGTGATAGAGATGAGTTATTGACTGATTATGAGATTTATGCTTTTGAAAGTTATAATGATCATATTTTTGAAGATACAAGACCAACTAAAAAATCTAGTATTGAAGATTTAAATAAAGAAAGTTTAAAAGAATATCTTAATAAAATAAAAGAGTTAAAACCAAACTTTTCTAAAAACAGTTATGAAAAAAATTTAAAACTATGTGGTATAGTTGATAGCGATAACAATAAAATATATCCAACACTTGCAGGAACACTTATTTTTGGTGATTATCCTCAAAGTTTTTATCCACAATTATTTGTCGCTTGTTCTGTCATACCAGGAACAAAATTAGGTGATATTGGTTCTTTAGGAGAAAGATTTATTGATAATCAAAGAGTAGAGGGAACTATAGAAGAGATGCTTGATGGTACTATGAGATTTTTAAGAAGAAATATGAAGACTAGAGTAATAATAGATTCTAATGGTAAAAGAGAAAATAGAACTGAATATCCTTTAGAAGC
>CAMLTY010000070.1 GCA_946486465.1 uncultured Mycoplasmatota bacterium | reverse complement strand
GAAGAAAAGAGATAAACTCTGCAAGACTTGATGGCTATGATGATGGTTTTGAAAACGGAATTACTAAAGGAAAAGAAGAGGGGGCTAAGGCAAAAGAAATAGAAATTGCTAAAAATTTTCTTAAAGATGGTATACCTATAGAAGTAGTATCTAAAAATACAGGTTTGAGTGAAGAAGAATTAGAAGAGTTAAAGAAAGAAGCTTAATAACTTCTTTCTTTAATCCTAATAAAAGAGGTGTTAATATGAACTTTAAATTTACTGATAATTCTATTTATATTGTTCCTAATAGTTTAAAATTAAAACTATTAGATAAGTTGTCAAAAGAAAGAAAAATTTATAATATAACTTTTATAAGTTTAGAAGAATTAGAAAAACATTATTTCTTTGATATAAAAGAAGAAGCTTTACTATACCTTTTAGATAAGACTAATGAGAATATAGATGTGTTAAGAATTATGTTAGGAAATCTTTATAAAATAGATATTACTAAAGAATATAGGGAGTCTAAATTAAATAATCTTAAGAGTTTATATTATGACTTAAAAAATAATAACTATCTAATATTTGATAAAGGTTATATTGATTATTTATTAACTAAAAACGTTTTTATCTTAGGTTATAGTATGCTAGAGGCATATCAAAGAGATATGCTAGATAGTATTAATACTAACTATTTAGATATTAGTGGCAATTTATCTATAGATACTGTATATAAATATCATTCTATGAAAGATGAAGTTATAGGTACGGCTTTAAAGATAAGAGAACTTAATAGTAAAGGTGTTAGTTATAACAGAATTTTTCTAGCAGGTGTTGATAATAGTTATAACTATTTACTTAAAACTATTTTTAAGATGTTTGATATACCTTTATACCTTAAATCAACTAGTAAACTAACTTCTTTAATAAGTGTTAAAGAGTATCTAAAAGATAAAGATATTAATCATATTAAAGATATTAATTTAAAAGCAAAGATTATGAAAATAAATGATGATTTAACTTATGCTAAGAATAGTAAATATTATGATATTCTTTTAAAAGATAGGCTAGAAAAGGCTTCAATGGACAGTATAGAGTTAGTAGAGTCTGTTAAAGTCTTAAATGAAGCATTAGATATTCCTTATCTAGTTATTGATAATGAATACTTGTTTGTCCTAGGTTTTAATCAAAATCGTTTACCTAAAATATATAAAGATGAAGAGTACTTAAGCGATAATTTAAAAAATAAATGTAATTTAAATACATCTACTATTAAAAATAAATTGAGTAAAGAAAATCTAATTAAAGTCTTAGGGACTATTAAGAACCTAACAATATCATATAAACTAACATCATTAATTGGAGAGTATGCTAAATCTAGTTTATTAAATGAGCTTAATTTAAAAGAAGTAGATAGTCTTAATTATAATTATAACTATAGTAGAGACTTTAATAATTATAGAGTAAGTAGCATTTTAGATAATTATTATAAATATCATGAGAAAGATAAAGATTTTGACTTTTTAACTTCTAATATAGATACAAGTAAATATACTAGCTTTGACCATAAATTTAATGGTATTAATAGAGAGGTTACTCCTTATAACTTATCTTACTCTAGTATAGATGATCTTGCTAAGTGTCCTTTTAAATACTATTTAAAATATATCTTAAAATTAGATAGTTTTGAAGAAAATTTTAGTACAAAAATAGGTAATATCTTTCATAGTGTTTTAAAAGACAGTTATAATGATAACTTCTCTTTTGATGTCGCTCTAAATATTGCCTTAAAAGATAATCCTTTAGAAAAAGATGAGTCTGTTTTATTTAGAAGATTAGAAAGGGAGTTAGAGAAAATAGTTAATTATAATAAAGAGGTAGAAAAAAGAAGTTTTCTTACTGAGTTTTATGGTGAAAAGAGATTAGAGATACCTCTTAGTAATCATGCCACACTAAAAGGTTTTATTGATAAGATACTCTTTAAAACATTTCATGATAAAACATATTATGCTGTTTTTGACTATAAGACAGGTAGTGCCACATTAAACTTAGATTATTTAGATGAGGGACTATATTTACAACTACCTTTATATATTTATCTAATTAATAAAAGTAATCTCTTTAATAATCCTACCTTTGTTGGTTTCTTTTATCAGTACTTATTACAAAACTATAAAGATAAAGAAGAACAACTTAAGAATTTAAAACTAGTAGGTTATACTACTGATGATAAAGTAATACTTTCATATTTGGATGAAGACTATGAGACTAATTCTTTTGTTAAAGGGTTAAGTGTAAAAAAAGATGGAGAGTTATCTAGTAGAAGTAAAGTATTAAGTGATAGTGAAGTAGAAGATATAATGAACTCTATTAATAAAGCTTTAAATAAATCTCTTAACATAATAGATAATAATCTCTTTGATATCGCTCCTAAAGTAATTAATAATAAAAATATTTCTTGTGAGTTTTGTCCCTTTAAAGAAGTATGTTTTGTAAGTCCTAGTGACTATGTTTATCTTGATAAGAAAGAGGGTGATGATAATGCCTAAGTTTACTCTTGATCAACAAAAAGCGATAGATTTAGAAGGTTCTAACATTTTAGTTAGTGCCGGAGCAGGGAGTGGTAAGACTGCTGTTTTAACAGAAAGAGTCTTAAGAAAAATAAAAGAAGGTACACATATTAACGAACTTTTAATCTTAACATTTACTAATAAAGCTGCCCTTGAAATGAAAGAGCGGGTTAGAAAAAAACTTAAAGAAAATGAAATTTTAGATGAGTTAGATTTACTTGATAGTAGCTATATCACTACCTTTGATGCTTATTCCCTTGCTTTAGTTAAAAAATATGCTGATACTATTCACTTATCAAGTAATATAACAATTGCCGAATCTAGTGTCTTAGAACTTGCTAAAAAAGAGATATTAGATGAAATATTTTTAGATTATTATGATAGATGTCCTAATGACTTTCTTAATTTAATTACTAAATTTTGTCTTAAAGATGATAAAACTCTAAAAAAGAGAATATTAGAACTTGATAGTAGTCTAGATTTAAAATTAGATAAAGATGAATTTATTAATACTTATATCTCTAAATATTATAGTGATGAAGTAATAGATAAATATATAAATGAATATTTAGAACTTCTTAAGACTAAAAAGGAAGAGATTATAAATCTATATGAAGAAGTTAGAGCTTCAACATCTAGTAAATATTTAGAACAGTTAGAGGAGATGTTTTTACCTTTTATAAATGCTAGTACTTATGAAGAGTTAAGAAGAACTATTTTTACATCATTACCTAGAGCAAGAACAGGTGTAGATAGTGATTCTAAAGAGACTAGAGATAATTTAACAGCATTACTAAAAGAGTTTAAAGACTTAGTTATATATGAAAGTACAGATGATATTAAAGCTAGTATTATTAAGACTAAAGAATATATCTCTTGTATTTTAGAACTAGTTAAAGAATTAGATAAGAGATTTACTCTATATAAGAGGCAAAATAACTACTATACTTTTATGGATATAGAGAAACTTGCTATTAGTCTTGTTAGTGATAATTTAGAGATTAGAGAAGAAGTTAAGAATGGTTTTAAAGAAATATTAATAGATGAGTATCAAGACACTAATGATATCCAAGAGACATTTATTAGTTATATTAGTAAAGATAATGTCTATATGGTAGGCGATATTAAACAGTCTATTTATCGTTTCCGTAATGCTAATCCTTCTATTTTTAAAGATAAGTATGATAACTATAAGAAAGGTATTGGAGGTAGAGTAATAGATCTTGCTAAGAACTTTAGAAGTAGAAGGGAAGTCTTAGATGATATTAATCTATTCTTTTCTCATATTATGGATGATTATTTAGGAGAAGCAGATTATAATAATGGGCATGCGATGGTCTTTGGTAATATGACTTATGAGACAAGTGCCAAAACTACTAATAATAACCACTTGGAGATATATACTTATGATGCTAAAGATAAGGAGTTTAGTAAACTAGAAAAAGAAGCCTTTATTATTGCAAATGATATTAAAGAAAAAGTTAATAGTAAGTACTTAGTCTATGATAAAGATGAGGATACTTTAAGAAAAATAGAGTACCGGGACTTTGTTATACTTTTAGATAGAGCGACTGATTTTACTACTTATAAACAAGTCTTTGAATATTTAGGACTACCTATTACTTTGTATGAAGATGAAAAGACTAGTGGTAGTACAGATTTATATTTATTAAAAAACTTCTTTATTATAGCAAAATCTATTATTACTAACACTTATGATACTAAGTTTCGTCTAGCTTTCACTTCAATCGCTCGTAGTTTTCTCTTCTCTTATACTGATGATGAAATTTATCAGTATTTAGTTAATAATACTTATAAAGATTCTAGTGTTTTTAAACTATTTAAGGAAATATTAGAAAATATTGATTTGTTAACACCAGTTACTTACTTAGAAAATGTCTTAGATAAACTAAATTATCTAGATAAACTTACTCTAATAGGTAATGTTGAGATTAATTCTAGTAGAATGGAATACTTCTACAATCTAATTACAAATTTAGAAAATAGTAACTTTACTATTCTTGATGTATGTGATTATTTAGAAAAAATTAATAATGAGAAATTAGAAATAAAACTTGCTATTAGTAAAGAAGATAGTAATAGTGTTAAGATTATGACTATTCATAAATCTAAAGGATTAGAATATCCTATCTGTTACTTTGCAGGATTTTATAAAGACTTTAATAAAGATGAGTATAAGAGTAATGTTTTATTTGATGAAGATTATGGCATCATTATAGATGAAGTAGATACTAATAATAAACTAATTACTAAGACTCTTTCCTTAGAAAA
>CAMLTY010000069.1 GCA_946486465.1 uncultured Mycoplasmatota bacterium | reverse complement strand
ATTACTAATGAACTATGATATTAAAGTTAAGAACGAAAAAAAAGGTGTATCCTTTATAATTTATAAAAAGACTTCTAAATAATAGAGGTCTTTTTGGTTGTTATGCTTCTTTTAGACTGTTTTCATTCAATAAAAAGTCATATAAACTCATATAAATTATTCCATCCTCATCTTGCCATTTAATAAAATGATCATAAACAATAACTATTTTTTTGAAATTATCACCTACATTTAAAAGTGATTGTACTTCTTGTTCTTTTTTATTGTTATCTTCAATGCTATATACAGATTGAATGTAATACTTATCGCTACCTTTGTTAGCGACAAAATCAACTTCAAGTTGTTTATAATCCTTTTTACCATTTTCGATACTTCTTTTTTCTACAAGTCCAACATCAACATTAAAACCTCTTCTTCTAAGTTCAATATATATTATATTTTCCATTATATGTGTTCTTTCTAATTGTCTAAAATTAATTAAACTGTTTCTAATACCTATATCTACAAAATAATATTTAGATGGAGTTTCAATATATTTTTTTCCCTTTACATCAAATCTTTTAGATTTCTCAATTAAGAAAGCTTCTTCTAAATATTTTAAGTATAAAGATATTGTTTTATTTGTAATACTTTTATTTCCTTTACTTACAAATGTATTATATAGTTTAGTTGGATTAGTAAGAGAACCTATACTTGAAGATATTATTTCAATTAAAGTTTTTAACTCATCATCATTTCGTATATCATTTCTTTCAACTACATCATTGATATATACATTATCTTTTTGATAATTTAAATAATCAATTTTTTCTTCTCTTGTTTTAAAAGTAGTAATTAAAGGAAGTCCTCCATAGTTTATATACTCATCTAAGCCTTTTACTTCATTATCATCATAAACTGACATAAACTCAGAAAAACTTAAAGGGTAAACTCTTACTTCATCTCCACGACCTCTAAATTCAGTAATTATATCACTTGATAGAAACTTAGAATTACTTCCTGTTACATATACATCGAGATTTGGTTTTCTCAAGAAACTATTTAAAACACTTTCAAAATTATCTACTTTTTGGATTTCATCTAAAATAATATAATAAGTTTTATCATCAATAACTTTATTCATAACATATTCGTAAAGTTTTTTCGGATTAGTGTATTCTTCATTTTCAATAGAATCTAATTCTAATTTTATAATATGTTTTTCATCGACACCATTTTCTAATAAATAATTCTTAAAAATAGGATCAAGTAAATATGATTTACCACATCTTCTTATACCTGTAACTATTTTTATAAGATGATTTTCTTTTTTAGTTATTAACTTATTTAAATAATAATTTCTTTCAATTTCCATAGCAATTCTCCTTTATAAGTTATTAATAGTATATACTAAAATATGGTATTTATCAATAGTTATTCCAAAAAAACTGGAAATGGACAGTTTTTTTGGAATAGAATTGTGTTTAGACTTCTAAATAATAGAGGTCTTTTTGGTTATATTAATAATGGTGATAATTATGAATATATTAATAACTGGTGCTAGAAGTAATATTGGATATAGTTTTGGTAAGGCTCTTGCATTACGTGGTCATATTGTTTATGCAGGATGTAAGACTTTAAAGGAAAAGAAAGCTTTAGAAGAGAAAATTAATCATGAGAAGATTATCATGTTTCCTGTTGTCTTAAATCTTTTAGATAATGACTTTAATATTATAGAGGAACTTGATATAGACTGTTTGATATTACATGCTTCTATTGGTAATGGAGGTAGTATCTTAGAGATATCTAATGATAGATTTAATGAAGTAATTGATGTTAATATTAAAGGTAATTTTAGACTATTACAGAAGTATTTAAGATACTGTTATTATCATAAAAGACATGGTAAAGTCTTTATAACCTCATCCCTTGCGGTGTTTTATCCTTTACCATATTTATCTACTTATACATCAAGTAAATTATACTTAGTTAGTCTTGCAAATACGTTAAAGTTAGAACTCTTATATCAAGGTCTTGATGTAAGTATCTCTTTAATACTTCCAGGAGCCTATTATACAGGCTTTAATGATTTGATGATAGATAATAAATCTAAAGATGAATATATCGTTAAAGATAAGGCTCTTGTAATGACTAAATACCAAAAGATAATATTTAGTCTATTAGAAGAGATTGATTATAGTGACTTAGTTAAAGAAGTAGTTAGAGAGATAGAGAAAGATAAACCTAAATTTATTATAAGTAGACCATTTAGCCAAAAAATATTTACAAAACTATATGTCTTAATTAAAACTTTTATAGTATAATAGAGTGTATGTAAAAGAGGGATGTATATGGATACTAAGACATGTTTAAATAATATAAGAGATAAGAATGATGATAATAGCGTTAAATATGATAAGATGATTAGTGAAATACCTTATATTACTAATCCTAAAGACTTAGAGAAATTAAAAGAAATACTTAAGGAGTTAAAAACTGAAAATAAAGATTTATATGACTATATTATCTCTTTATTAAAAACTACTGATGACTTAAATGAGTTGTTTCTTTTATATAAAGAGTATAAAGAAGCGAAGTTAAGAGAAGAAGTACTAGACAATGAGGTTAGGGCTAAGGATATAGAGTTCAATAACATTAAAGAAGATTTAAGTGATAAAGAAGATGATTTAAAAGACTTTGATAAAGTTGCTAAAGACCTTAAATCTACAGGTAAGATTCTTGATGATTTAAGTTCTACTACTAGTATTAACTTAGATAGAACATTTAACGATTTAGAAAAAGAAGATGCTAAAAAATTAGGTTTTGGTACTAAAGCATTACTTGCCTTAGGTAGTTTTCTTGCTTTTAAAAATAATCATAATATCGTAGGAACATTACTTGCAACTTATCTTTCTTATAAAGTCTTAAGTGAATTATCAACACTAAATAAAAATAATTATATAGATTTATGTAATGAATATATAGATAGTTTAGAGACTTATAAAGATAATGCTCTAGAAATAGAGAAAAACTTAGTAAGTAATTTAGATAATATAGAAAAGGTAGAGAGTGATTTAAAGACTAAATATAAAGCTTATTTAAAAGAATCTGAATTTAAAAGAATCTTTAAAATAATAGATGATATTAAAGATACTGTTAAATATAGTCTTAAAGACATAGATAAAACTAAAGATGATATAGATAGAAGTATAGATAATGGTAAAGTAAAAATAAAAGTTATGGAAGGATAGAAGTATGTTTAAAGATTTTGTTGATGATGAAACCTTTTATGATAAAGAGTATTCTAATGATAAGTTTCCTAATAGTCCTTATTATCTAAGTTTTAGAAATTGTACTTTTATTAATATAGATTTTAGTAATAGTGATTTGGAAAGAATAGACTTTATGGCTTGTAAGTTTAAATCTTGTGACTTTCGTAATGCTAACTTTAGTAATAACGGGATAAAAGATTTAACTTTTACTAACTGTAATTTATTAGGAATTGACTTTAGTAGTAGTACTTTGATTGATTCTACTATTAATGATTCTAACTTAGATTATAGTAACTTCTCATTAGTTAAATTTAATAACTTTAAGTTTAATAATTGTTCTTTGAATTATTCTAGTTTTAATGAAGTAAAGTTTAAGAAAATAGAATTTAATCATTGTAAATTATGCAATGTAGAAGTTTTACATACATCTTTAAATAAAATAAAACTTAATACTTGTGATATAACTGGTATAAAAGTATCTTTAGATGATTTGAAGGGCATTATTGTTAATATGAATCAGGCTTTAGATTTAAGTTTGTTATTAGGTATTAAAATAGAAGAGAGTGATTAGAGTGAATATATATGCTCATAGAGGTTTATTTGATAATAAAAAAATAGTAGAGAATACTATTAGTGCTTTTAAGAAAGCTTTACTAGATAATCTTAATATAGAACTTGATATTAGAGTAACTAAAGATAATAAAATAATAGTTTTTCATGATGATAATATTAAAAGATTAACTGGTATAGATAGATTAGTTAAAGATATGACTTATAATGAGTTAAGTAATGTTAAACTTTTAAATACTGCTGATAAAATACCTCTTTTAAAAGATGCATTAAAGTTAGTAAATGGTAGAGTTACTTTATTAATAGAACTTAAAGAAAATTTTTCTAGTAATACTTTAAAAGAATTAAATAAATTATTACTTGATTATAATGGAGAAGTTTTATTACAAAGCTTTAACCCTATAATACTTAGAAAAATGGCTCATACAAGCTTGAAAAGATATAATATAAGTATTTTATTAACTAGTGAGTATAAAGGCTTTAAAGGGGCTTTATATAATGCTTTTTTCTATAAATATTTAATTAAACAAAAATATATTAGTTTTATATCTAGTCCTAAAGAATTAGTATTTAAAGTAAAAGAAGTATCTAATAAAGAATTGTTTATTTGGACTATTAAGACTAAAGATGAGTTTATTAAATATAAAAAATATAGTAATAATTTAATATGTGATGAAAAAGGAATAGTTAGAAGTAAGTAACTATTCCTTTAATAAACAAAAAAACTAGGTGTGGAGCCTAGTGATTGATAAATGGTAGCGAGAGGGGGATTCGAACCCTCGACCTTTCGGGTATGAAAAAAAGCTCTAATTAGTAATATGATGTAAAATATCAAAAAAGCCTTTATTTTTAAGGCTTTTTATTATTTGTAAAATTTGAGTAAGTTTGAATAGATTTGATTAAATATAAGTAAATTTGAATTATTTTTTATAAAAAATAACTAAAATATAACTACAAATTTTTTATAGATATTGTTTATCTTAATATCTTATTTAATACATTTATATGTTCTTCAGAATTAATCAA
>CAMLTY010000068.1 GCA_946486465.1 uncultured Mycoplasmatota bacterium | reverse complement strand
TTTGTGCATTGTATAACTTTTATATTGCTTAATTTAATTTCCGAACAACTCTATTTATTTTCTCTATCTTTTAATAGTTTTATCTATCATAATCAAATTATACCACAAATTCATCTAATTTCCATAGAAATTTTATAATCTTGTAAATAAAAAGATATATAACTATTATTACATATCTCTTATTCACTAACAACACTAATAGCAGTCTTTAACATAATATCATTATCATAAGTTAAAACTTCTCCCTCTTTTAAGACATTTTCAACTCTATCAGTAGGTACAACTCCCTTATCATTAATCCAATTACCTTTAGGTGTTAACCACTTCTGTACTGTATATTTTATAGTATCTCCACTACTTAAATCACTAGCAGATTGTACTGTTCCTTTTCCATAAGAATTAACACCTACTATATGAGATCCATAACTTTCTTTAAATGCACTAGCTAATATTTCTGAGGCACTAGCACTTTCATCATTAATAATTACACTAACTGGATAATTTCTATCAACACTCTTTCTAGTACCATAAACTTTCTCTTTCTTATCTTTAGTCTGTAATTGATATAAAACATGTTTCTTATCTAAAAACAAAGACAAAATATTTTTAACATTAGATAAATAACCTCCAGGATTATCTCTAACATCTATAACTAAACCTTCTATATTATTTTTCTCTAACTTCTTTAAAGCACTATTAAATTGTTTATATGAATTACTATTAAATATATCTATCTTAATATAACCAATTCTTTTATTATTATTTTCATACATTTCACTATCTACAACAGGAGTTTCTATAGTATCTTTACTAATATCAAAATTAAGCTCTTTTCCATCACGATTAACAGTAATCTCAGTCTTATCTTTACTACCTATCATAGAAACAACTTCTGTTAAACTTTTTCCACTAATATCAGTACCATTTACTTTAGTAACAACATCACCAACTTTTATACCAGTTTTACTAGCAGGAGAATTATCAAAAACACTACTTACATTAAATGTATTATCTTTAAGCATTACTTCTATACCAATACCCTCATACTTACCACTTAACTCTTCATTAAAATCATTACTAGCATCCCCACTAAAATATGTAGCATAAGGATCATCTAAATAATTAATCATCCCCTGTATTCCAGCATCAATAAGTTCTTCTTTATCAACATCTTTATAATAATTATTAATAATATTATCATAAGTACTAACTAATTCATCTAAATTTTTATCACTAGAAGAAGTATCATTAAATACAACAAAATTAACTATATTACCTAAAAGAAATCCAAACATAATAGCAATTATCATAATAATAATAATAACTTCAGAAAAATTAAATCCACTTCTTCTTTCTACTATTATCTCTCTAATATTATTATCTATCTCTTCTTCATTAGTAGTATCTTCTACATCTATTTTCTTATTTTTATTTCTCTTAAACATTAGTATCACCCCACAGTCTTAACAGTCTTAACAGTCTTAACATATTAATTCTATCATAAAAAAAAGAATATCTAAAGAAAAGATATTCAAAAGATAAAGAAATAAGTCTCTCTTTACACTAACTATTTAAAATATTAGTAATTTCATTAATATCAGTAATAGTCTCTATAACTTCACCGTCTTTAAATTTAAGTAAAGTATTACTTTTAACTCTCAAACTACTAGCATCATCTGTAACAATATCTCCATCAGTAACATATTTCTTATTCATACCATTAGATAGATCAACACTATATAGTTTAGTATCACTATTATTTAACTGATAAGAACTTATTAAAGAACTAATAGTAGAATACTGATCACTAGAATCATAATATATTACATAATACTCTCCATCACCCTGATTAAAAGATTCACCTGCTAATATCTCATCATATTGAATTGCATTCTCTGTAACTTTTTCTTCTTCAGTATCTTTACTAAGTATTAACGTAGTTAAAAAATACATTCCAACTAATAAAAGCGCTGCAACTACTATTATTATAATAGTTTTCTTAACCTCACTAGGTAATCCCTTTTTACTATTTAAATAATCTCTTTTCATATACATCATTACCTTTCGTTACATCTCTAATAATACCATAAACAAAATAAAAAATAAACACTTTCGTGCTTATTTCATTGTCGGTAAAACGTTTATAGAATTAGCAACTTCTAAGAGTTCATCTTGATTCATTACATCACTCACTAAATAATAATTAATACCACCACTTGTAAAATTAATAGAATTATCAGAAAGTACTCCTAAACTATCCATAAACATAACAGGTTCACCCATCGTTGGTATAACCGTAAATTCATCCATTGCCTTAACAGTCTCTTCTACAAGTAAAAATGGTTTATCCCCAGAAAAAGTAAGTATAACTCTCTCTCCACCAGAGATATCAACTTTCTCTTCATTAGCAAGTTTAGTACCTTCAGGAAGTACTAAAGGATAAACAACATCATCTATCGCACTAGTCTCTACAGTCTCTTCTTCTGTACTAACTGTACTCATTATCGTATCTATTTCAAAGTAATTATTTTTAAAACTAGGACTAAAATCAATATCTTTTACTTTTAATGTCATATTAGGAACATCATCACTATCTAAAACAATCGCTTCTTTAAGTTTTAAATCTTTATCGAATGTAACCTTTTGACTAACTAAACTTCTATTATTAGGATAATTAACCTTACTTGTAAATACATAATCTTTATCATCTTTTTTAAAAGTTCTCTTATCATCATTTTCTAAATCACTTATTATAGATTGTAATAAATAAACTTGTGAATTATTATAAGGCCAATCACTTTGAAACTTAAAACTTTTATTTAAACTAGGTGTTAATACAAAAACTCCATCATCATTCTTTAAAATTATCTGTTCATGGTTATTAGAAGTATTAGTAAGTGTTATCTTATAATAATCATCTTTCTTATAAGCAGTTTCTACTTCATAATTATAGATATCATCATTATTTAAAACTTCCAATGTTCCTGCCATTACATAACCTTTACCATCATTAACTTTTTTATCTAAATCTGCTAAAACATCACTTTCACTATTTTTCCCACATCCAGTAACTAAAAAACAAGCTATAACTAATAAAAATAAGCTTAATTTTTTCAAATTTATTTCACCTCTTCACTTTCTCTAATTAATTATATTAAAGAAAATAAATTAATATTCATGAATAAAAAATGTAAATTAGTCCATTATATGAATGTAATAAATAAAAAGAGGAGGAATTATGGAAACATTAAAAAAAATATGCTTAGTTCTTATTATAATAGGAGCGATAAACTGGGCATTAGTAGGTTTATTTGAACTAGATTTAGTAGCAACTCTATTTGGAGGTAGTGATGAACTACTAGCAAGATTAGTTTATATTATAATAGGAATAGCAGGTCTAATTGATATAAGTATTTTATTTGATCATCTAGACCATCATGATTAAAAAAGAGATTCAAATAAATGAGTCTCTTTTTTAACTATTTGCAGTAATTCTAACTTTAACTTTCTTATTCTTAGGTGCATAGTTAAGTTTAACATCGTCTCCCCTAACTTTAACTTCTACTTCATGTTCTCCAACACCTAAACCATCTAAATCTACATAAGCATATATAGTAGATGAATCTATACTATCAATAATAGATTTACTACCAGTAACAACTACTGTAACTCTACTATCTTCTTCCGACAAAGCTTGTACTCTATATTTAGATGTATCCAAGTTCTCAGTAGCAATTGAAACATTATTAATTTCTCTAGTTGTAGAATCATCAAGCGTTACATTAACAGTAATAGTTTTCTCACTTATCTCTGTAACCCCATTAGGACGTTTCAAAGTAACAGTATATTCTTTATCATCAGAAAGTCCTGTAACATCTACTTCTACTTCTAATGAATCTAATTTATCTAAAGCTTCTTCACTACCATAAACAGTAACACTATCTATATTAGTACTAAGTGATTTAATTGCTTTACCAAAAGCAAGCTCTCCCTTAGGAACTATCTCAATAGGTAATTTTTTAGATGGACTAGATACAGTTACTTTAGCAGTCACTGTCTTAGGAACTATTTCTACATCTACTGTCTTACCATTAGCATCATATGCAACTAAAGGAACATCTTCAAGAGTAATTTCTCCAGCTTCTTGTGTAGGGAAGTTATCAACATCAACTAATGCTCTAACAGTTGCAACTTCATCAAGCTTATATTCAGCACCTTTAACTATTACTTCACTTCTATCAAGTTCTACATTATCTATATTTAATTTAGTATCTAAATTATCTTGATGTAATACATCATAAGTAAGTGATTTAGTAGCACTAACTTTATCATATATAGTAACTGTAACTGTAGATGGATCAAGTCTATAATCTATTGATTTTAATTGTTGTGTATATTTAAGTGTTACTTTATGTTGTCCTGGTTTTAAACCAGTTAAATCAACAGTAACTCCTCCACTAGGAGATTGTTTTGCTAAAAAGATATGTCTTTTCTGACCAACTAATGTTATATCAACACTATCAGGTAATCCTTCAACAACATAAGCTTCTTCATTATATGTAGCTGTAACAGGTTGATCATATAAAATCTCTGCATATTGATCAATCATTGTATTACCTTCACTATCTACAATAAAGAAAACTGCTAAAGCCAAGACTAAACTAATTACAATTAAGGTTTGTTTCTTACCAATAAGTCGTTCTAAACCTTTACTATTACTCTTAGAAAAATCTATAATTTTAAGAATTAACTTAGTAATAGGAGTAATTAACCACTTATCAAAGAATGCACCTATATGACGAAAAAACTTTCCAATACCTCTAATTATCTTCTTCATATATCTCTTCCTCTTCTATTTCATCTTCATCGTA
>CAMLTY010000067.1 GCA_946486465.1 uncultured Mycoplasmatota bacterium | reverse complement strand
TTTCTTCTTAAGTCTTTAACTATTTCTTCAAATCTTTTCTTAGTAATAGCCAAGGAAATTCCTCCTTTTTGCAATACATATAACATAGTCAATAAATGATTGCAAAAAGGTAAAATTTAAAATTCAGGAAAAATACCTCTTCAATTTAATGTTTTCTCTAGACGAATTTTAAATATTCATATCAAAAATCACTTCAATTTATAAAATTCATACTTTTTTAAAATTTTTCATAACCTCCTTTTCCCCATCTTTTTTATACATCACCTCTTCTACTTATAAAGTATCATAATAGATAGATTGTGTCAACAGAAAAAGTAACAAATTAGCTATTAATTTATCAAAAGTTATTAACATTACTAACGTCAGAGATACTATCAGTAATTCTTATTCAAACTTGTTTCTAACAATATCTTTTTTTGATTTTCTTACTCCTCCCATTATTACACTCAAAAAAGGTCAAGAAAAAAGCCGAATAAAAATTATTCATTTCTACTCAGCCCCTTTTATTATAAACTAGGACTCATCACGAGGCGAAACGAGCCACCAATAGCTACCTCCCCATTGATACTACCATGACTAAATGCAAAAATACCAGAAATTAATGTATTATGGCTGTGCATACCTCCACGCATCATCCAAGGATACGTTTCTGTAATCATAGTCTGATAATCACCATACCAACCAGCAGTTTCTGATAAACCGTGGGATAAACAAACACTTCCATTACATGCTTCATCTAAAGTACTACTTGTATATTTATTATAATATTTTGAGTCTAATGTTAATGGATTACTAAATCCACTGCCACCTATAGTATCATTATAATTACCCATTACATATTCCCAAGCACCACCAGACATATCATAAACTCCGTATATTGTCCCAGTCGTAGAGGCTCCTACTCCTTTTCCTGATGCTCCTGACTCATCTCTTATATTATTATCATATGTATATGGACATCCATAACTTCCACTAGAACTTGGTGCCCCACTACTACATCCTGTTATAAAACTATTTGATTTATTTTGATATATTTCTTTATCAGCACCTATAAAATTAACATTACCAAGCTTTCCATAAGCACTTTGTGAAAGATATGCAACTGCAGACCACTCATCATTTCTCATTGCATGTGAATTCATAACTGTACTAAATCCATACATATTTCCTTCTGCACTTACTTTAAGTCCCACATTATAAATATTACTTACATTTATATTTGCCCAACTACTTACATTTGGCTTAATTATTGGATCTGGTGTCGTTGAATTTGAATTACTTTGTGTTGTATTACTTGTCTCAAACTTCCCTACCCAAATACCACTTAACTCCTCACTACCAAAAGTAAAAGCATCTGGTGTATACCAATTCTTTGGTTCTTCTGTATTATTATATCTTGCAGTACCTTTTTCCTTTACATCTGTTCCAACAAACTTAATATCTATCTCCCCTGGTAGTGTTTTGGTTGGACTACTGCTTAAATATACTCCTCTTTTTCCATAGTAATTAGCACCTCCATCACTACTTGCAATCGTATAACTATATCTTGGTATCCAAACCCACATAGTTTCTATATCATCCATATCTATTACAGTACCTACTCCTGCGCTTTGATATTCTGCAAGCTTTTCACTACTTACAGTAACTGCATTAGCCCATATTCCCATACCATAATTATACCAACCTGATGTCTTATCTGTCTTTACCCAATTATATCCATCATGACGTACCGCAATCATATTACTATCCATCTTTGGCTCATTTACTTCTTCATTATCTTGTATAAACTTATCTTCTGCTACTTGTTGTGTTGCAAATACTTGTAACTTTCCTAAAAATGCTTTACCCATTACATCGTTTCCAGCATTTATATTAAGCCAAACTCTTAATTCACAATCTAACGTCTCACTAGCATCTATAACACCATGATATATCACTGGAGAATCTGATAGAGTACCTGTATATGAACTATCTCCTACTTTTACCTCATATCTTATATCTTTTGCATCCAACAATTCACAAGCACTACCATCAGTAGTTTGACAACTATTTATTAACTCTTCATCATCTATAAGTGATAATGAAAAATATAAGTCTATTCTACTTTTATTAGTAAGTGAAAATTTATAAGGACTAAATTCTTTTCCATCATCATCATAAGTAGGTATAGCATTTACTAATTGTATTCCTTCTGAAGCACTCTCATCTAACTCCAAATCTATAGTATCCACTAGTATACTTACATCTTTTTCACCTTGTAATGTTGTCATTAACCAGGCATATGATAAACCTATTATCAAAACAATTAATAAAACTAATACTAATATAACTATGTATTTCTTTTTCTTATTTTTCATTTTCTTACTCCTTCCATTATTACACTCAAAAAAGAATAGAATTATCCTCTATTCTTTTAAGTCATAATGAAAGAAAGTAACTAGATTACTACTAAACTGCCCCCCAAGTAACATATTGTAAACATATTTTTCTCATATTTTTACCTTCTTTCTCTATCTTGTTAACTTAATATTACCACATAACAAAGATATAAGTAAAGCATTAATTTCTTCTATTTTTACTAATTAACTCTAAGGAAACTGTCAATTGTTTAATTCTTTCTATTATTCTTTTTGCCTTTATCTTTTCAATACCATTATTAGTATTACTTAAAGTACTCTCTAATTCATCTAAAGTTAGGTTAGAAGTAAAAAATGTAGGCAATTCTTCTTCCATACGATACTGTAGTATTGGTCCTAACACTTCATCTCTACTCCAAGATGTTGTATTCTCTGCTCCTATATCATCTAAGAGTAAAAGAGGTACTGTCTTAATAAAATCAAATTTCTCTTCATAATCACTTCCAAAAGATGATTTTAGACTTCTTAAAAGTTCAGGATAATACACTAAGGCAGAAGATATATTTTTCTTAGCAAGTTCATTAAATAATGCTGCTATTAAATAGGTTTTACCACTTCCAAAAGAACCACTTAAGTATAGGCCTTTACCTTTCTTATCTTTTATATAACTATCCATAAACTCTTTAAAATATTTAAAGATGGGAAGACGTTTTTTATCATCTCGATAAGCTTTAGAAAAGGATGCTTCACTTATCTCTTTAGGTAAATCAAAACAAGTAATATTTTTCTTATAGGCATAAGTATTCTCTTCTTTAATTAATTTATCACAAGGTATATAACTAAAGTTTAAATTATTTCCATCTTTAATAGCAGTATAAACATGTCCTTTTAAAGTATTAGGGCAATTCTTAAGTCCAGGACAAGCTTTACAATTATTTTTTTCTTTAACAGTATCTTCGATACTAGTAGTATATTTAATTAAAACAGCACTACTTACATCAAGATTATCTACATAATCTTTAAAATCTTTATTACCTAAAGCTTCCCCATAATAACTCTTTAACTTAGCAACATCGATTTTTTTAACTAATGTATTTACCTTTCTCATAATTTCACTTCCTAACTAAGTATTTTAATATTATCATTTTCTAAAGACTTTTCATAATCATTTATAGCATTACCAATAATAACAAAATCCATTGCCATATTACTACCTATTTCTTCTAAACCATAAAGATTAAAGCGTTCTACGACCTTCTTACCAGCATTTAAGACAGCATTAGAACGAGGATTATTTTTTGTTCCTTCCTTAATATAAATTTCATTTGTATCGATATAATCTTCTAAAACAAACCCTGTACAATGATTAAAGCTATAATTTAAAGTTTCAAAATAATCTAAATCTAAAAATTCATTAACAGGCAAATTAGTAGCATACATAGACAGTAATGAAGCATACTTTAAAACAACTTCATTATAATCAAGAACATCATCTCTACTAAACCCCATAACTTTTCTTGATATTTTATCAATCTCATCTATATCGTATATCATTACTACCACTTCCCTATTTCCATTCTATCATTATTTTTAGATTTTTAACATCTTTTTTACTATTTCATAAACTATTACAGGTGATGTTTATGCGTTTTAAAGGAAATAAACATAGTCCATTCTGTAGATGTAATTTTTGTAAACAAAAAAGAAGAAGTAGTATCTTCTATTTAGGTTCTTTACTTGCCCTTGCTGTTATTATATGTTACCAGGCCGTACTTTTATTATTTCTAGTAACCAGAATACATGCTATATTATTATTAATAGAATTAGTGCTTTTCATAGTGCTTCTTGTCTTTCTCATTTTTTAAAATGAACTCACTAGTTACTTTTAATCTATCAAAAAACTTATTTAATTCTATACATTTACTTAAACTAGATGGATATATATCTATTTTATCTGGTATTGTTATATTTATAAGTAAATAAAGATATTCTTCTTCTTTATAATGATATCTATGTTGATAAAGCCTAAAATTACTTAACATATCAGTATCATCATAGTTCTTCTTAAAGAAGCAAATAAAATCATAGGGAGGTCTTTCTAAATGAGCTTTCTCTAAGCTTATAAAATAATCATTATCTGAAGTTATAAAATGACTTAACTCACATTTACCATGAGCATAAACATATCTTTCACGATTTTTTTCTTTCATTATTTTATACCAGGACTCTACTAAATGTTTAGAGTAGTTTAAGGCACTATAGATAATTGATACATTTCTAATAAATAGATATTCAGATGGTGACATATATACTTTATTTTCAATTATATCTTGCATAGTAAAGTAATACTCTTCTAAGTAGTTTATTTTATTATTAAAGGTATCATACTCTTCTTTTAATTTATCTTTATCTATCTCTTTATATATAGTAGTTTTATTCTGTAAATCTGCTAAAGCATAGACTAAGTGTTTAGCAACTTCATCATTATCTAAGTCTTTTTTTTCTAAGTAATTAAAATATAAGTCTTTATCTGTTATTTTAAAGGGTCTTAAATAGTTATTAATATTATGATCATCTAAGTATTTATATATTTTATCTATATCATACTTTTTCTTT
>CAMLTY010000066.1 GCA_946486465.1 uncultured Mycoplasmatota bacterium | reverse complement strand
GTAAAAATTGAAGAAGGTAAGAAATTTATAGAAGAAAATAATAAGATTCTTGAAGCGAGGAAGAAATCTCTTGAAGAAGGGCAAAAGTCTCTTGAAGAAGGGCAAAAGTCTCTTGAAGAAGGGCAAAAGTCTCTTGAAGAAGGGCAGAAATCTCTTGAAGAGGGGCAGAAATCTCTTGAAGAGGGGCAGAAATCTCTTGAAGAGAAAAGTAAAGCCTTTGAGGAACAACTTGTTTCAACGGCAAAAAAACTATTGGATATAGACTTTTCTATTGAAGAAATAATGAATATTACTGGTTTATCTAGAGAGAAAATAGAAAGTTTAAAATAAGTAGTTGATATGCTATATAAAGTATGTTAATATATAGTTAACAAAAGAGATGTAAAGAGAGTCAGAATTAATTCTAAATTAAGTTAAAGATTTCTTGGGCGAGAAGTCTTTTTCTTTTCATTATTTTGGCAATGGTATATAATATAAGTGACAAGATTATTAGATATTTATATTTTATATTAGAAGGTGGTTTATTTGAAAAAGTTAAATGAGTTATATAATATAGATGATGATAGATTAATTAAAGGAATTAAAATAAATTCTAAAGAAGTAGAACCTGGGGATATATTTGTTTGTACAATGGGAGTAACTGCAGATAGACATGACTTTATTGATGAAGCGATTAAAAACGGTGCGAGTGCTATTGTGGTTAGTCGTGATGTTGGTAAGAAGTCTGTTCCTGTTATTAAAGTAGATAATACTAATTTAGAACTTAGAAAACTTAGTGCAAAGTTCTATGATTATCCATGTGAAAAAGCTTGTATTATAGGTGTTACGGGTACTAATGGTAAAACTACTGTAGCAGAAATAATTTTTCAATTATTGGGAGAGTCATGTGCTTATATAGGTACTAATGGGAAAAAATATAAAGGTAAAAAGGAAAGTATTAGAAATACATGTCCTGATGTAGATAGACTCTATATGTACTTTAGAGAATTTGTTGATGCAGGATGTAATACTATTTGTATGGAAGCAAGCAGTGAGGCTTTTTATAGACATAGACTTGATGATATTAGATATGATATAGGGATAGTTACTAATATTACAGAAGACCATTTAAATATTCATAAAACATTAGAAAACTATGTAGATTGTAAATGTCAGTTAGTTAGACAAGTTAAAGATGATGGTTATTCTATATTAAACAGTAGTGATAAGTATTTTGATAAGTTTAAGAGGGAGGCACATGGTAATATAGTTAGTTATGGATATAAAGATAGTGATACTTTAAAGATAGAAGATTATACTTTGAAAAGAGATAAGACTATTATTACCTTTAAATATAAGAATAAATTATATAAAGTAGTTTCTCCACTACTTGGGAGTTTTAATGTTGATAATTTAAGCTCAGCTATTCTTGCTTTATTATGTAAGAGTATTAGTTTTGAGGAGATAGTTAAAAGAGTTAGTAAGATTAAACAAATAGAGGGTAGAATGGAGATAATGCCTTTTGTCTCTAAATACACAGTAATACTTGATTATGCTCATACTACTGATGCCTTAGATAATATATTAACGTTTTTAGATATGGTTAAAGAATCTAGAATAATTACAGTTACAGGTAGTGCAGGAGGAAGAGAGACTACTAAAAGACCTGGTATGGGTAAAGTGGTATTAGAAAAGTCTGATTATGTAATATTTACAATGGATGATCCAAGGTATGAAGATCCTAATAAAATAATAGATGATTTAGTTAGTGGTTCAGATAAAACTAATTATATTAGAATTGTGGATAGAAAGAAAGCTATTTATAAAGCTTTAGATATGGCAGAAGATAATGATATAGTATTAATTGCTGGTAAGGGTAGAGATGATTATATGGCTATTGATGATAAGTATTTACCATACTGTGATTATGATGTTATTAAGAGTTATTATGAACAGTAGTTTACACTAATCTTTTTGTCAAGTGGTTGTCTTATAAGTGTCTATGTGTTAAGATATAAATGTATATAGAAGGCAGTGATATTTATGAAGAGAACCATTTATATTATTAATGCAATTTTATTTATGGGGTGTTGTTTACTTGTTAGTACAACTACACCTGATGTAAAGGATATAGATGTAAATAATAAAATTACTTATGTAAATAGTGATGCGATTACAAAAGAAGAAGTTATTGAAGTTGCACCTGTTGAAATAGTAGAAGAGGTAGAAGAAGAACCTGAAGTAGTAGAGGAAGAAGTTCAAGAAGAGGTTGTAGAAGAGGAACCTAAAGAGGAAGTAGTTGTAGGAAAAGATGAAGTAATAGAAAATAATACTCCTATTGATAGTAAACCTGATGAAGAGGTATATATTCCTTCTATTACGGTCGGTTCTACTTTTACAGGTACTATGAGTGGATATGGTGCAGATATTGGTAATTATACAGCTTCTGGTCATTATATAGGTGATAGTATTTATTATCCTGATTCTACTTATGGTGATATTAGAATATTAGCAGGTGATAGAAGTATTCCTTTTGGTACTGTTATAGAGGTTAGTAATAGTAATGTAGGGAGTTTCATAGGAATTGTTTTAGATACAGGACGCAATATTGGTTTTGATAAATTATATGACTTTGATGTGTTATTTGAAACAAGTAGAGAAGCATTAAATTATGGTGTTAGTAAGAATGTATCTTTTAAAATATTGAGAGTGGGTTATTAAAATTATTGTTATTTAAAGTAATTTATGATAGTATTAAGTTAACAAAGATAATAGAAAGAGAGTGATTGTATGGTTAATTTAGTTTATCAGGGTAAAATAAATTGTCAATTCTGGGGTAAATTAATTCGTCAATCTTTAAAAACTCTAGGTTTACAATGTGTTACCTGGGGGGGGGAGTTACTTGTAGATTAAGTAATATAATTACTTTCTTTCATTATGATATAAGAGCAGGATAGAGATATTCTGTTCTTTTTAGTGTGAGAAAAATAAATTGAGGAGGAGTAAAAAATGGAAAAGACAAAGAAAGAAATAGTAATAATAGGATTAATACTATTAATGGTAATAGCATTAATAGGAGTAAGTTATGCTGCTTTTAGATTTACAGGAGAAGGAACTAAAGTAAATTCAATAACAACAGGATCTATTACGATGACATATGAAGAGAGTGATAATACTATTAGTTTAAATGGAGCATTACCAACAACAGATGAAACAGGAAAAGTAAGATTAAATGATAGTGAGTATTTTGATTTTACAGTAAGTAGTAATATATCAGGAGATGTAAATATTAATTATGAGATATCTGCAAAAGATGTAACAACTAGTGATAGAAAGATAGATGGATCTAATATAAAGTTATATCTAACTAGATTAACAGATGATGGAACAGAAGAAGAGTTAATGACACCAGAAGTTTATAATGAAGAGAGTAATGCTAATAACTTTACAGGAAGACCATCAGGAGAGATGAGTTTATATACAAGTAGTATGAACTCTAGTGAGTCTAATAAATATAGACTTAGAATGTGGGTAGATGAAGATTATAATCCTCAAGGAGATGGAGGAGGATTACAATTCTCAGTACAAATAAATGTTTATGGTAAAGATGGAGATAAGATGCCTGTTACAACTGGTCCTGTAAATGAAGTATTGTTGTCTAATATACCAGAAGAGAATCAATACAATGATGAGGTAGATACATTTATAACAGGAGAAGATCCAAATAATTATATTTGGTATAGTGGTAAGTTATGGAGAGCGGTGCTTGTTAATAATGAAGCGAAGACAACTAAGTTAGTAACCCAATGGAATATAAGTACAATTAACTATAATCCTGATAATCAAACTAATTTTGAAGGAAGTTATATGGAAGAATGGTTAAATGATACAAGTGTTGATGGCTTTTTGGGTAATTTAAGAAATTATGGTGACTTTATAGTAACAGATGCAGTATGGGATGCTACATTAGATGCCACTAGTCTAGGAAGTATAACAAGACCAAATGGAGAGGCAACTGTAACAGATGCCGTTGGATTACTTAATATATATGAGTATCAGTCCAGTTATACAGGAACAACTTATAGTAATGGTTATTTAAATAATGGACTTGATTGGTGGACTTTAACACCATATAGTTCGTCTGACGTGCGTTACGTGGACAACTATGGCAGTGCGTACAGCCTCACTCCGACCATTTCGCGCGGTGTCCGGCCATCAATAAATCTAAAATCTAGCGTTCGTATCGTAGATGGTAATGGAACAATAGAAAATCCCTATCGCTTAGAAGGAGATAATGATACAAGTCTATCAGGTACATTACTTTCAAGTAGATATAGTGGTGAGTATGTAAGATTTGGAAATGATGAGAATAATCTATATAGAATAGTAAGTCATGAGACTTCAGGTTTGACTAAGATAACTAGTGCTGAACCCCTAAAAAATTCTGGAACATTTATAACAAGTGCATTTGGAAGTTCAAGTAGTGAAGTTAATTATTCAACTAATAGTGTAATTGGTACATTTTTAAATGGTGAATATCTAACTAATTATGTAGATAGTACATATAGTGATATGATAGAAGATAGTACAACTTGGTATCTAGGAACTGTAGGAGATGGTTCTTCATATAAATTAGCCAAATATACAGATACAAATATGTCAGGGTATGCTACAAGTACAGAATCTAAAGTAGGATTACTTCGAATGGGAGAATTAATGGCAGGGCAATTTGACAGATATCGTAATAATACAGAATATTGGACTTTAACACCATATAGTAGGTTTAGCGTGTGTTATGTCTACAACACTGGTTACGCCTACAAAGCTGCTCCTTTGTTCGCTTACGGTGTGCGGCCATCAATAAATCTAAAATCTAACGTGCAAATAACCTCAGGAACAGGTGTAAAATCTGATCCGTTCGTTATTTCTCTAGGTAGTTAGATGTCAGTAATCTAGGAAATGTATTTTCTAGATTACGACTAAATTAAATTGGCTAATATAAGGGAATTTTCAAAAATAAATCTTACAATTTTAGTTAGCAAATGGAGTTATAACAAGACTCCATTTTTCTAACCCTTCTTCTCGTATTATATGAGG
>CAMLTY010000065.1 GCA_946486465.1 uncultured Mycoplasmatota bacterium | reverse complement strand
GAAGGTAACTAGTTCTTTTATCTACAACAAATATTCCTTTTCTCATAAACTACTATTGAGTACGTCAAGAATTAGGAAAGGGGATAATTATGAGAGGAATATTAACAACAAGAGAAAAAGAAGTTTTTACTCTTTTAGTAAGTGGTCTTTCTACTAAAGAGATTGCATCATCTTTAAATATTAGTGAAAAAACAGTTAGGAATCATATTTCTAATGTTATGCAGAAGCTTGGTGTTAAAGGAAGAGCGAATGCTGTTATAGAACTATTAAAATTAAATGAAATTACTTTATAAAAAGTACTAAACAAGTACTTTTTTTTATATAATTTACTAGGTGATTTTATGATTCGAAAGAAAGCTTTAAGAAAGATATTTATTACTACGATGAGTCTATTTATTATTATGACTATCTATTTAATACCTTTAACAGAAAAAACACTTGAAACTAACTTAGAATTTGAATATATAACAGATCTTGCTAATTCATCTATTTACTTATTAGATGAGAATAACTATTTAGTAAAAACTAAAGTATTACTTGATGAAGAATTATTAGAAGATAATATAAAAAATATTATAAGTAATTTAACTGTTAGTAGTAATAGTAAATTCCCAGATAAATTGAATGCTATTATACCTAAGAATACTAAGTTAAATAATATAACTATAGAAGAAGATATAGTTACTTTAGACTTTTCTAAAGAATTATTAAATATAGATGAAGAGTTATCTAATAAATTAATAGAATCTATTGTCTATTCTATAACAGAGTTAGATAGTATAACTAAAGTAAATATAACAGTTGATTCAATTCCTTTAGAAACATATCCTAATAGTAATAAAAAAATAGTTATGCCTTTAACTAGAGATATAGGTATTAATAATGAATATACTTATAATACTTTAGATAATATAACTAAAGTAGTTATATATTATGGTGAAGATATAAATAATAATATTTATTATGTACCAGTTACTAAGTATTTAAATAATAATGATAATAAAGATAAGATAGATATAATAGTAGAAGAACTTACTACTAGTTATATTTATGAAGATAATTTAAGAAGTATTTTAAATGAAAATGTAGAGTTAATTGATAAAGAAATAATAGATGAAGATTTATTAATTTTAAACTTTAATAGTGCTTTATTTGATAATAATAGCACTATTAAAGAAGAAGTATTATATACACTAAGTTATTCAGTTTTTTCAAATTATGATGTTAATACAATTAGTTTTAAAGTTGATAATAAAGATATAGAAACTGTAAAAAGAAGCAGTTTAACTTAAAAGTTGCTTGAAAGATGTAATCATTGATGGTATACTTTATTTGTAATGTAGGTGAGATGATAATGGATAAAAATAATAAAAAGAGTAAGATAATGTTAATAATTATATTAGTTGCTTTAATTATAATTATAATAGCTTTATCATATGCAGCCTTTAGTTTTAGTAGGATAGGTAGTGAAAATGTTATTACTCTAGGTACTTTAGAACTTACTTTGAATGAAGGTAATACTATTAATCTAGAAGATACTTATCCTTTAACTGATAGTGAAGGGCTAGCTTTAAGTGGGTATGATTTTACTTTAGAAAATACTGGTACAGCTGCTGTTGATTATGTTATTTATTTAGATAATGTTGCAATAGAATCTCCTGATGTAAAATTAGATGATATGTATTTAAAATATAGTTTTGATAAAAATAAAACAATAGGTACAGCAGAATATTTAGAAACTTTAGGAGAAGATGGTTCTAGAGTATTAGATCAAGGAACATTAAAGAGTGGAGAAGAAAATAGTTATGTTTTAAGAGTATGGCCTACAATAGAAGTAGATGGAGACTTTGGAGGTCAAGTTTGGAAAGGTAAGCTTAGAATAACAGGAGATCAAGTTAGATAAGAAAGTATGAATTTTGTAAATTGACTCTCATTTTGGGAGCCAATTTTTAGGAATACTTTAATGTTTTGTATAAAGAAGAAATAATACAAAAAAATTGAAGAGTTGGTTAGAGTGACAGATAAGAAAAAAAATTGCTAAAAATCTTCTTAATATGAATCTGTCTATTAAAGATATAATGAAAGCGACAGAAAAAAATAATGTCATTGATGTAAAGATAAGAAATAAATGCTTTACTTACTTATTTATCTTGTGGTAATATTAAGTAAACAAGATAGAAGAAAGAAGGTAGAAAATATGAGAAAATCATGTTTACAATATGTTACCTGGGGGGGGCAGTTTTTATGCTTAAGCATAAAAGGCAGTTTACTTGTAGATTTAAGTAATATAATTACTTTCTTTCATTATGATATAAGAGCAGGGTAATAATATTCTGTTCTTTTTGATGTGTGAGAAAAATAATGAAGGAGAGGTAGAAGATGAAGAAACGTGAAAATATTATAATAATAGTAGTATTAGTAGTAATGATAGTTGCGATAATAGGAGTAAGTTATGCGGCCTTTAGTTATAGTAAAACAGGAACAAAATTAAATAGTATAACAACAGGTTCAATAACAATGACATATGAAGAGACAGATAATACAATAAGTTTAAGTGGAGCATTACCAACAACGGATGAGACAGGTAAGGTAAGATTAAATGATGGAGAGTATTTTGATTTTACAGTAAGTAGTAATATATCAGGAGATGTAAATATCAATTATGAGATATCTGCAAAAGATGTAACAAGTAGTGATAGAAAGATAGATGGATCTAATATAAAGTTATATTTAACTAGATTAACAGGTGATGGTGAAGAAGAGTTAATGACACCAGAAGTTTATAATGAAGAGACAAGTGCCAATAACTTTACAGGAAGACCATCAGGAGAGATGAGTTTATATACAAGTAGTATGAATTCTAGCGAGTCTAATAATTATAGACTTAGAATGTGGGTAGATGAAGATTATAATCCTCAAGGAGATGGAGGAAATCTAACTTTCTCAGTACAAATAAATGTGTATGGATTAGATGGTAATCCAGAAGATTTATTACCAACAGTATCAGAAAAACTATTAGCAAGTAATTTAGGTGATGGAAGCACCTATGATGATGGAGTTGATACGTTTATAACCGGAGAAGATCCTAATAACTATATATGGTATAGTGGAAAGTTATGGAGAGCGGTGTCTGTTAACAAAGAAGCGAATACTACTAAGTTAGTAACTCAGTGGAATATAAGTGCAACTACTTATAATCCTAGTAAACAAACTAATTTTGAAGGTAGTTATATGGAAGATTGGTTAAATGATACAACAATAGATGGTTTCTTAGGTAATTTAAGAGAACCAGATAAGTTCATTGTTACAGATGCAGTATGGGATGCGACAATGGATGATAGAGACTTAGGAAGTATAACAAGACCAAATGGAACAACAACAGTAAGCAAAGCTGTAGGATTACTTAATATTTATGAGTATCAATCCAGTTATACAGGAACAACCTATGGTAATGGTTATTTAAATAATGGACTTTATTGGTGGACTTTAACACCATATAGGTCGTCTTACGTGCGTTACGTGTACGACGATGGCACTGCGAGAGGCAACGCTCCGACCACTTCGACCGGTGTCCGGCCATCAATAAATCTAAAATCTAGCGTTCGTATCGTAGATGGTAATGGAACAATAGAAAATCCCTATCGCTTAGAAGGAGATAATGATACAAGTCTATCAGGTACATTACTTTCAAGTAGATATAGTGGTGAGTATGTAAGATTTGGAAATGATGAGAATAATCTATATAGAATAGTAAGTCATGAGACTTCAGGTTTGACTAAGATAACTAGTGCTGAACCCCTAAAAAATTCTGGAACATTTATAACAAGTGCATTTGGAAGTTCAAATAGTGAAGTTAATTATTCAACTAATAGTGTAATTGGTACATTTTTAAATGGGGAATATCTAACTAATTATGTAGGAGATGCTTATAGTGATATGATAGAAGATAGTACAACTTGGTATTTAGGAACAGTAGGAAGTGGCACTTCATATAAACTAGCCAAATATACAGATATTAGTATGTCAGGGTATGCTACAAGTACAGAATCTAAAGTAGGATTACTTCGAATGGGAGAATTAATGGCAGGGCAATTTGACAGATATCGTAATAATACAGAATATTGGACTTTAACACCATATAGTAGGTTTAGCGTGTGTTATGTCTACAACACTGGTTACGCCTACAAAGCTGCTCCTTTGTTCGCTTACGGTGTGCGGCCATCAATAAATCTAAAATCTAACGTGCAAATAACCTCAGGAACAGGTGTAAAATCTGATCCGTTCGTTATTTCTCTAGGTAGTTAGTAAATAGAAGTGAGCAACTCTTTAGTTGCTCTTTTTCGATCTTGACACAATCTATCTATTATGATACATTATAGATAGATGGGAGACTTGTATAAAAGATGGGGAAGGAGGATTTTGAAAATTTTTGAAAAAAGATTGAATTTTGTAAATTGAGGGTACTTTTTAGGGTAAATTTTCAAAATTCGTCCGGGGAAAATACAAAATTCGCCTTCATTTTAGGACTGAATTTTCAAAATTACCTTTTTGCATTAGTTTTTAACTTATGTTACAACTATTGCAGAAAGGGGGAACTTTATGAATAAAGTACCAAGATTTATATCATTAATGTCAGATACAACTGCAAAAGCTCTAATTAAAGATGATCATTATAGATGGTTTTATGAAGACTTTATTAAATTTGCAACAGGTATTGATTTAAAGGATTATATTGCAATAGATAATGAACTTAATACTGGTAATAAGGTTAAAGTTTATAGAGCAGATACTATATTTCTTAATAAGAATAGACTCGTTAATTTAGAATTTAATCAATTTGTTCATACTCATACAATGATAAAGAACAGGGCTTATGCCCTTTAAAAGCACAGGGTAACGGTTATTTATCTGGAGAGCAGTACTATCATAGATTTGTGATACAAATAAATCTAAATAATATTATAAAGGATTCTAAAGTAAAAGAGTGGAACGAAAAAGATTATAAGTTAGAAGATTATAATTCAAAAGCTTATTTAAAAGATGTAAGAATAATTACTATAGATTTAAGAAAGTATAAAGGAATAGTATATGATGGTACTAATAAATACGAAACATATCTATCTATGTTAACAGCCGAATCTTACGAAGAGATGGAAAGAATAGTAGGAGATTTAGAGGAGGGAAAAATAATGGTTCTTGCATAAAAGTTGTGGGAATCTAAATAAATTATAGACAAAATAAAAACA
>CAMLTY010000064.1 GCA_946486465.1 uncultured Mycoplasmatota bacterium | reverse complement strand
TACTACTTTACACTTTAAAAATAATGAAAAATTTAAAAAAAACGGAAACTCAAATTTTTAGTACTTCTTGACATTTAAAAGATTTTACTATATCATAATTGCAAAAAGAGAAGGAATAATTATGTTTGAAAGAAATAATATTGATGATTTATTTTTAGCAAGTATCACTGTTTTATATCCTGATAATGATATAGTAACTGATAATGTTGGAGGTCTTTTAAAAATAAGTAGAGCAGGATATGGATACTCAACAATTTTAAAAAAAGAAGGAGAACAATATATTGATTTAAATAATTCTAAAGCAGAAATAACTATGACAAGAGACCCAAATAAAACTAGTTATACAATAGATTATATGGAACCATTGAGCAAGTATTATACTAGTGATGGCAAAAGGAAAAAGTTTTTTAGTAATAGACAAGCGATTACAATGGCAGAAACATATTATGATGAATTTGATAAAGATGAAGAAGAAGCACAAAAAGTAAGAGTTTATAAATAATAGAGGTTAAATGCCTCTTTTTTATTTTGTAATTCTATTTCTTGTTATTACAAGCCTTAAGATAATAAAAAATGTCTAATTTTCACCAGTTTTTATCGTTATATGATAAAAGCCGGTGAAAATACGATAAAATTAAGCAATATTTAGTGAACTATTTTATGATCCTTATATAATTAATAAAAATTATTATTTTGGTAATACTAAAAGTGAAATGAGGTGATGTTATGCTTAAAGATGAGATAAAGAAAGCTTTTGGAAACTCCACTGATTTAATAATTAGACCTTTTATTATAGATAATAGAGAAATAACTCTTGTAATGAGTGAAGTTTTAGGTAGTTCTAGTTATGTTAATGATTTTATATTAAGACGTCTATTAACTATTAAATTTAAAACTAATGATATAGGTAGTGAACTTCTTAACTTTATCCCTACTAATAATGGAAAAATATTAAATAAATTAAGCGATATGACCGACTATATTTGTATGGGCTTCGCTCTTTTAATTTATAGTGATAATGAGGCTATTGCCATAGAAGCAAGAGCAACTGTTGATAGAGGTATAGGTGAAGTTAATAATGAAGCTAGTATAACAGGAAGTAAAGATGCTTTTAATGAGAATTTTAATACTAATGTGGGACTTATTAGAAGAAGAATAAGAGACTGCAATTTATATATAGATGGAATGTTTGTGGGAAAATCTAGTAAAACTAAAGTTGGTATTTTATATATGAACAATATCGCTATTAAGAAAAATGTTGATGATATTAAGAAGAAGCTTAAAAAGATTAATGTTGATGGCATAATTGATTCTGGTAACTTAAAGAGTTATTTAGATAGTAAGACTAACTTTTTCTTTCCTACAATTACATCTACAGAACGTCCTGATAAAGTCGCTCAAGCCCTACTTGAAGGTAAGATTGCTATAGTCTCTGATAACTCTCCTTTTGTTTTAATTACCCCTACTTTCTTTGTAGATTACTTACATACCAGTGATGATTATTATGAGAAAGCAATTAATACTTCTTTTATTAGAATAGTAAGATTTCTTGCCTTTTTAATCGCTATCTTTACTCCGGCATTATATATCGCTTTAACTACTCATAATCAAGATATATTACCTCTCTCCTTATTCTTAAACTTTATGGAGCAAAGAGAGTCTGTTCCCTTCTCGGCTTTAATAGAAGCACTATTTATGAGTATATCTTTTGAAATTTTAAGAGAAAGTGATATTAGAAAACCTGCTAGTATGGGAACATCTGTCTCTATATTAGGTGGACTAATTCTAGGAGATGCCGCTGTTAGTGCCGGTATTATCTCTCCTATTATGATTATAGTCATATCAATATCAGCAATATCGGGTCTTGCTTTCTCATCAGTTGAAATGATTTATGCTCTTAGATGGTGGAGATTTATTATGTTATTTCTTGCTATGTTCTTTGGCCTATTTGGTATCTTTGTAGGGTTCATCATTCTTCTAGCCTCTTTAGTTACAACCTCTTCTTTATTTTTACCATACCTCGCTCCTTTTTCACCTTTTATTAAAGAAGAGATTAAAGATACTATCATTAAAGGAAGTCATAAAAAGATAAGATTTAGGAATCCACTTCTTACTAAAAATAAAATAAGGGAGAAAAGCGAATGAAAAAGATTATTATATTATTAATAGTATTGTTAATATTTTTAGGATATACTCCATATAACGAATTAAATAGTCTAGCCGTTATAGATACTTTAGGAATAGAATTTACTGATAATAAATATTATCTTTATCTAAATGTTATTAATGATGATAATAAAGTCTATAAAGTTACTGGAGATAGCCTTGGTGAAGTATTCTTAAAAGCAAGAAATATTGATAATAAAAAGACTTATTATAAACATCTAGAAGTAGTAATATTTAATACTAATACTTTAAATGATAATACTCTTAACTTCTTTAAAGATGAATTTACTTCTATTGATTATCTAGTACTTGCAACTTCTGATAATTTAAGTGATTTATTTAATAAATATCATAAAAGAAGTGATTACAAAAGCTTTATTAGAAAAGAAAAAGAGTCATCTGCATCTATTATAAATACAACTTTTAAAGAAGTTTTAAGCAGTAGTTTAGATGATGTTAAAGACTCATTTTTACCTCTTATTAGTTATAAAGATAATCTTATCAGTAAAGGAGTTTATATACCAAGTAAAGATATTACTTTAGATAATGGTATGGCAAGAGCTAATTACTTACTTAATGGGAAAATAGATACTTTTAATACCAAGATAGACCTCGATAATAAGAGTTATGAAGTAATCTTATATGATTTAAAAGCTAGTACTAAGTATAAAGATAATACTATTAAGATAAAGATAACAGGTAATATTGATTCTCCTGATAGTAATGATTTAACTAAATTGAAAAAGAAAGCTTCTAAGATGTTAGAAAATAATATAAAAGAATTATTAAACAGTGAAAAAGATAATAAATATAACATCTCTAATACTATTAATCATATTTATTTAAGAAAAAGAAAGCTTGATTATAATACTTACAAAAATACTAATATAAATATAGATATTAATCTATTAGAAAAGGAGAAGAACAATTATGACTAATAAAAAAATAGGATTATTACAACTAGCAAGTCTAACCTTTTTTCTTTCTATATCATCTTTTCCTCTATTTATAGAAAAAATTATTAAAATAAGTAAAAGTGATACTATTATTAGTATTATCTTAGGCTCTCTTTTAACTTTAATTATATTTAAAGTAATATTATCTCTAAGAAAAAAAGTAAAACCTAAAAACAAGTATTTAAAAATATTTATATCTATATTATTATCTATAATCTTTATATATCTATTATTAGAGACTACTACTTTTATTAAAGATACTTATTTAAGCAGTGGTAACTTCTATAGTATCCTTATTCTTCTTTTATTAATGTGTCTAGTTATATCTTTAAGAGAGTTTAGGGAACTTACTAGTTTATCTTTAATACTTTTATTTATCTTTATACCTTTATTTATAATTAACATTATAGGTAGTTCTTTTAGTATAGATTTAACTTATTTAAAAGTACCTTTTACAAGTAGTATTACTAATATAATTAATGGTGGACTCTTATTTTTTATCTATGAAATAATTCCTTTATCACTACTTTTATTTATTCCTTATAAAGAGATTGATGCATTAAAAAAGCAAGATAAGTATTTATATCTTGCAATAATTTCTGGTATTATAGTAATAATTATAGATTACTTATTATTATATTTCTCTTCTAGTATTAATGTCTTAACTAGTTATAATTATCCTTTTATGTTAACGATAAATAGTCTTTCTAGCACCTTTATCTTAGGTAGACTAAGTTATCTAATAAGCTTCTATTTATTATTCTCACAACTTATTACTCTATCGCTAATTATTTGTGTAATTAAGCAGTTAATGTGGAACAAGTATAACCTAAAGACTCAAGAGTAGTAGTCTGAGTATCTAATGGTTGAAAGAAAGTATCTAAGCTAGTATTAGTAGGATTAGCTTCTTTCACCTCTTTTGTTAAAGTAAAGATAGTAGATAATCCATTAGTATTCTCTTCTACTAACCCTGAATTTCTTATTGTAGCCATTTCTGTTAGAACAGGATTATCTGTAACAGTATTATCTACTACTTCAGGAGCTTCATATGTAAAAGTTACTTTATTTAATGTATCATTACTATAATTACTAGTAATAGCAACATTATAAATCATCGTTCCAACTGTTACCTCTTTCCTACAAGTAAGAGCAGTTGCACTTGTTGCATCATTATTTACTGAAGAGTTTATTGGTGTAGAATTTTCTTTAAAAACTACTCTACAAACTGGTGGTGCAATTATTAAAAGTATTAAAATCACAATTAATAAATAAACAAAAATATTAGTAAATGAGCTTTCTTTTTTCTCTTTCATCATTCATCCTCACTTTCTTTTTGATCTAATTTTTCTTTTCTTTTAATATTAATAACAAATTTAACAATATAAAACATTAAGAAAAATAATGGAAATACTGGAAATACCATAAAGAAATAATAAAAGAATATATTTTCATCGATAGCATTTAAAGCTCTAACATTCTCTGTAAAAGCTAGAGAAAAGCCAATAGATACTGAAAGAAGAATAGCGGTTAAAATTATCCCCATAACATTACTCCAATAATTAATTACAAAATTAGTTCTATTTAAGTCTTTCTTCTTATTATAATGTTCATATATCTTTGTACCTATAAAAAACAAAATAATAATTACTATTAAAGGAATTATTACATAATAAAGTAAGAATCTCATATTTTCTTCACTATAAACCGTTTGTGTCACTTATCATCACCTATTATAATGATAGCACAGTCTTCATCCTACTTCAACTTAAAAAAGAGAACTTTTTGTTAGTTTACAGGTTCTTCCGAAAGTTTGCGGATTAACCAATAATAGGAAGTAGGATATATTCCTACTTTTTATTGTTGGAAAATTTTGGTATTATGTTTAAGATAGAAGGAGAAACAGCATGAATAATACTTTTTTATATGGAGAAAATTATCCAGTAATAAACATGGAAGAAAAATCAAATGAAATTATTTTAAATATAGAATCAAAGAAAGAAAAATGTCAGTGTCCTGAATGTAAACATATAAGTTCTGAATACCATGAATATTACATAAGGACAGTTCAAGACACTCCAATACATAATAAAACAGTATGGTTAAAAATAAAGTCTCATAAATATGAGTGTACAAATCCAAATTGTAAAGTTAAAGTATTTACAGAAGAAATTGATTTTGTTAGAAAATATAAAGTTATGACAGATTATTTAGTCCAATTTATCTTAGGCATTTCAATATATTTAAGTTCAAGTTGTAGTTCATTAGTACTTTCTTTTCTAGGAG
>CAMLTY010000063.1 GCA_946486465.1 uncultured Mycoplasmatota bacterium | reverse complement strand
CATAAGCTACTTTTCCTTTTTCTCAAGCAAGTTAATTACTTCTTCTACTTGCTTATTAGTTAATTGTGAGTCACTATCTACACCGTAATATTTGTATAAATTGTCTCTATTAAAGTTGTTATCTTTCTCTTCTTTTAAGTCAATTAACTTCTTCATTTTCATTAGGTTATCACTTAATTTTTTCTCTGTTTCTTTAGTTAATTTAGTAAATCTAATATTATTCTTGTGGTCTCTAATGATTAAATCTTTAATACATTTATTTTCATCATAGTCAATGAGTTCTACATAAAATCTTGTTTTAGTTTCATATTTACCATTGCCTTTATCATAAAACTCTGACTGTTTTCCTTTTGAAATCATATCTTTTCTAGGGAAGATAAAGATACTTGGTGCAGTATATAGTTCTCTTCCTATTCCCCAGTTAAAGCAAGCTCTTTTAAAACTATCACTCGCTAAACCTTTCTCTTTTTCTGTGTAACTTTCAGTACCAGTATCTTCTTTAGATACCCATTCTTTTTTAGACTCATCATAAATAGATACAGTGCAGTTAGCATTATCTCTTGTATGGCTTCTTTCCCAGTTCATAGGTCCAACTGCTTCATCAAGTATGTTCATATCACAACGTGCATCTTTATAAAGCAATAGGCTACACCAATTACTAGCAATTTGACTAACCCTATAGTCTATTTCATCAGCCTTTAACGTTCTAAATTTTTCCATGTTCCAACCTCCTAAACAAAATCTCTTTCACTTATTCCTAAGTACTCATAAGGACTTAATGGCTTGTAGAACTCTTCTCTTTGTTCTATTTCGTCCTCTAACTTTTCTTCTAATACGTGATATTCTGATACTAAGTCTTCAAATAAGCTTTCAACATATTCATCTTCAATATAAACATTATCTTCATCACTAATTGCAACATCGCAACTACCGACTATTTTTGTAACGTCATAAAATATTTTTTTATCTATTTTTACCATTTTTACTTCATCTCCTTCTTCATTTTTTCGATTCTCTTTCTACGATACTCAAGTAATTCATCTTTTTGTGAATCTAACTTTTCTTGAAGAGCAATTACTTTATCTTGAAGTACTACTACTTTGGCTAATAAATCTACTCGCTCATCTTTTAAAGACTCATACTTAAGCTCTAATGTATTCTTCTTAATTTTCTTCTTTAACATTTAAATTCTCCTCTAAATAATCAATTTGATTTTTATAATTTTCTAATTTTGTTTTTGCATACATTTTCTTGTAATAAAGTAATGCGTCTACTAAAGCTATTCTTAATCTATCTTCCATAATCTGATACCTCCTCAAATATTTGTTTAACTTTGTCATATTGCATTTTTAATATTCCAGTAGCACCACTGTCGTTTTTACAAATATCAACATTCATTAGTGGTCTTAAATCTTCTTTACTAGAATTCTTATCACGATATAGTAGTATTATCTTTCTAGCACTATTTTCTAACTCTCCTGAGTCTTTAAGCATTGATAAGCTTAATTCTTCGCTGTTGTAAGCACTTCTATTTAACTGACTAGCTCCAATTATGGTGCAGTCGTATTCTAAACATATAAGTCTTAAGTTCTTCATTATCTCTGTCATCTGTTCATAAAGAGAAGTCTTACCATTTATTCTTACTAAACCTAAATGGTCAATAAATATAACTGTATGTCTTGAACTATCTTTCTTTTTGCTAACAACTGCTCTAATATCAGACAAATTATTTACTTGATGTTCTATGATTACACCTTTATCAGCTATAGACTTTATAGTTTCTCTTACTAAATCTACTTGATAACCAGTAACTGGATTATTAACATTATCTACTGGTATATTGCTATTTATGGCTATTAGACGTCTATAAATAGATGGTTTAGACATTTCCATATTGAAGTAAATACATTGGTAATCAGTCATTAAATCACTCATTAAATTAAGCATAAAACCTGTTTTACCAGTTCCAGTCATAGAACCTATTACTAGTAAATCGTTCTGAGATAGTTTGAGTATCTTACTCATCTTCTTAAATTTGTTAAATTTAATCTGTTTTTGTTCAACTATATTTTCTGATAATTCCTTAACAGTTAGAACGTTGCTATCTTTAGTTATTTTAATTTCGTCTAATTTTTTCATCTGTTGCATAAAATTGTCGTAGTCTATCTTTTTCTCTCTAAGTTCTTTATTTTTAACTTTGATAATATCTTCTTTTAAATATTTGATAATACTCTCTTCTGCTAGATTTAACTGTTCTCTCCAAGCTTTATCATAGTAGAAAGTATGAGTTAATAATTCTACATAAAGCAAAGTATCAAAATCCTGATGATGTTTTTGCATAAATGCAGGAGATACTACTTTCTCTTTTTGATAAGACTCTATTGCATAAGCTAGCATCTTTGCTAAATCCTTATCTCTTAAATATTTAGGCTTTATTGATAAACAATCTATTACCTCGTTTTTGTTAAGAACTAGTGCTACTAATTCTCTTTCTATCTCATCTCTATTATTTTCAGATATTTCTAACATCAGAATATTCTCCTACCCTCAGTACTAAAAGTGTCGCTATAAACTGGTTTCTTCTTTTCTTCTTTCAGTTCATAAATACCTTTCCAACTATTCTCTATACTATTTTCTATCATCTTAATTTTAGTCTTATCATCATACTTAGATAATTTATTAATTAGTAAAGTAATAGCTCTATCACTATTAACTGCTTTTATCTTCTTTCTCATTGATAAGAAATCTTTAAATAAATCATTAAGGTTATCATCTTCAAAATATCTTTTTTCTTTTATTATTTCTTTTTTATTTATTTCTATATTTCTTTCTATATTTCTCTTATCATTATATAGAGTATTAATATTTTTAAAATCTGCCTTTAATTTTTTTAAAGTCTGCTTATAATTATTTTCAAGTCTGCTTTTAATTAATCTACGTCTTCCATCGAATTTCACAACCTCTATATACTCGAGTTCTACCAGCTTTTTAACAGCTAATGAAACCTTAGTTGAAGTACATTGACAAAACTCAGCAATATAATCATTAGTTGCATAGCATCCTTTTTCATCAGTATCAAGACTATCTATTTCCATTAAAATCATTTTTTCTAAAGCATTTAACCTATCATCTAACCATATTTCTTTTGGTATCCATATTCCTTTGAAATCTCTCTCCATACGTACCTCTTATAGTGGTAAATTCTCGATCACAGAGATTAAAGTCATAATACCTAAAGAAAATATAGTAGCTCCACCAAATAGAACAATATAAGATAAAATTGTATCTATTTTACTTTCCTTTTTCTTGTTTAAATTTTCTTCTCTTACTCTTCTTTTATTTTCATGTAATATCTCTAACATTTTTTGACTTTCTGTCATTTAAAATTCCTCCTTTTTATTGATTTTTGTTCGATTAAGTGTTATAATAAAGCCGAAAAACTTATAAATGTTTTTTAATTAAAGAGAATTGTCAGACTTGGTAGGTTCGATATTCTCTTTTTTTTCTACCTTAATTCCTGTGTACTCTTCAAAAAGCTTTGGACTTATATAGTATCTACACTTACCTTGTGGGTTCTTTTTAACACTTCCTATTGGTAATAAATTCCTTTGCATTTGAATTCTTACGAACTGTGGAGATACACCCATAAGCTTAGCTGCTTCTTTTACTGTAATATTCACTTTCTCACCTCCTTTTACTCATAAAACCTAGTCCAACTAAAATTTAAAATATCTGCTATCTTCTTGGCTAATTCAGGTCTTGGTCTTCTAGTACCATTTTCAATATAGCTATACATTTGTTGAGTAATCTCTGTTTGCTTAGCAACATCAGATTGTGATAACCCTTTTTTTTCTCGATATTTAATTAGCCAATCTCTTCTTTTCAAATTTTCACCTCCCTTGATTTTTGAAACGCCGTGTTGTATAATATTCACATCCAAAAAGGAAAGGAGGAATGCCAAAGGCATATATTAACTCTTGTGGGTTCCATCTCTATTTTGCAGAAAGGAGGTGGAATAAAGAGGAAAGTTTTGCTAAAGCTATTAGAAATCATTACTAGTTCATTAATAACTGTTAATGTTTATAATGTAACTATTAATGTTTCAAATGATATTAATAAATAAGGCTTTATTTAAGCTTATCTTCCCCACAGTCCTTTTTTGGATAAGTTGTTTTGGAAATCAAGTTAGTTTGGCGACTAGGGCTTGATTTCTTTTTTTTGTAATCTTTTTTCACTACTTCTTGATTACATATCCATGTTATCACAACCCTACGTTGTTTGTCAATATTTTTTACTACTTTTTTTTAAAAAAATTGACATTACAAAACTTTAGGTTGTATTATTTACGAAAGGAGGGATAAAATGTTTGGCGACAGAATAAAAAAATTGAGAGAAGAAAATAATGTTTCTCAACTGGAACTTTCAGAAGTTTTAGGCATTTCTCAACAAGCACTATCTAAATGGGAAAACGGGAAAACTCAGCCTGATAACGATTCCTTAATAAAACTAGCAAATTTTTTTCGAGTATCTATTGATTATCTTTTAGGTATTTCAGAAACTAAAAAAGTAGATAAACCATACGATAACGAATTAGAAAAAGTTTTGTTTAGTAAAGCAAAAGATTTAACAGACGAAGAAAAGAAAGCAGTAATCGGAGTTATAAATGCCATAAAGAAAGATATTGATAAGGAGCTAAATAAATAATGTTCGGATTATTTAAGAAAAAACAAGTAGATGGTACATTTGTTATAAAAATAGACCCCAATGTAGAATTGACAGAAGAAGATAACAAAAAATTAGAAGAGATGGAAAATGAAAGAATATTATGGGAGCAAAACAACCAAAAATACCAAAAGTATATAAACGAAAGCCTTAAAATAAGCGAAGAAATATGGGAAAATAAATTATATAGTAGAGCTATTTGTCAAGCAAACATTAATAATAAGTATGCTAATAGATATATAGAACTATGTAATAAACTACTAGAATTACTACCTTATGAAGTTGAATACGATAAGGAAGATGCTAAAATTAGGCATCAAGAATATTATGTTAGAGGAGCTGGTAACAATCTAATTAATTTTATTCGCCTTTTAGAAAAACAAGAAAAATATAATGAAATAATAAATGTATGTAATTATTTACTATCTTTAGGCATCACTGAAGATGGAACTAAAAAAGGTATCAAAGGGAGAATTGAAAAAGCTATAAATAATTTTAATATAAAAAACAATACCAATTACAAATATTATTATGATAAAAATTTAATTATTGATAATGAGACAGGCGAAATAATGGAATAAGCACGAGCAGTATTAGTGCTTAACGAAAGGGAGTGGTATCGTGCTTATGTCTTTATTAAGGGGGGAAGTTTCACAAAATGAATATATAAATTATAACAATATCAGAATTATTAAAGCTGAGCTTCCAAGAAGGATTTATGGTATTATTTTTAATTACAAAGATATTAATTTAATAGTAATTAATAAATATATATCAAAAGCAAAAGCTAAAACTACTCTGCTTCATGAATTTGCCCACTATGAATTACATCATTTAGATAAAATATGTTTAGATTTTAAGATAGAAGGTATTGAAGATGAAGCAGATAG
>CAMLTY010000062.1 GCA_946486465.1 uncultured Mycoplasmatota bacterium | reverse complement strand
TTTTGTCTATAATTTATTTAGATTCCCACAACTTTTGTGCAAGAACCAAAATATTCATATATATTTTTTAATTTTCTAGGCATTTTGCTTTCCTTCCTATCTCTAATTCTTTTTTCACTAATTTCATCTACAATTCCTAATTTAATTAATTCTTTTTTAATTCTAATTACATTTTTTTTAATTAATTCATATACATAATTGTGAGAAATTTTAAATTTTTTTGCAATTTCACTTTGAGTATATACTTTATCATCATTAAAGCCAAAATAAAGTGATATAATTTCTCTATCTCTATCAGGTAATTTATTAACTAGTTCCCTAACTACTTTATTAGTATCATAGATTTCAAACTCTTCGACGAAACCAACAGTTTCATCAATTAGAGCATCCTCTAAGGTAAATTCCTTCACGTCACTATCATTTTTTAAGTATCCATTTAAACTTTTATTAGATATATGTTTTTTCTCTTTTTGCAAAAAATTATTAATTTCATATCTGATACACGCACCAGCATAAGTAGAAAAATTTATATTTTTTTCGATATCAAAAGTATCTACACCTTTTATTAATCCTAAAAAACCAACAGCTACAAGATCTTCTTTATCATATGGATTATTATATTTCTTTAACACAGTACTTAAAACAAGCCTAATGTTATGTGTAATGACTATTTCTCTAGCTTCTAAATCACCATTACGATATTTTTTTATATATTCAATAACTTCATCATTTTTTAAAGGAGCAGGTAAATCATAAGAAATAAATAATTTGTTGTCTAACATAATAACCTCCTTTAAATTTATATATACAATACCACAAATATATTAGTTTTACAATATAAGTTTTTCTTGACGATTGAATACATATTCAACTATAATATAAATAGTTGAGTAAATATTCAACCATAAACAAATAATATAAATAGGAAGTGATAATATGTCTAGAAACGAATTTTCATGTGATTGTAATATCATTCATAAGGAAGCAGTGGATAAGGTATTAAATAAAATGCCTTCAGAAAATACTTTTAATCATCTAGCAGATTTATTTAAACTAATAGGTGATACAACAAGATGTAGAATACTTTTTTCACTCGATCAAGACGAAATGTGTGTATGTGACTTAGCCAATGTTTTAAATATGACTAAATCAAGTGTTTCTCATCAATTAGCAACCCTTAGAAGAAGTGGTGTTGTTAAGTGCCGAAGAAGTGGCAAAGAAGTATATTACACTTTAGATGATGATCATATTGTTAAATTATTTGAAATAGGACTAGAACATATTAATCATAAAGGATAGAAAGAAGGAAAGAATATGAAAGATTATAAATTTAAAATAGAAGGATTAGATTGTGCTAACTGTGCTAACGAATTAGAAGAGTCACTAAGAAAGATTGACTTAATAGAAAATGTCTCTATTAGTTTTATGATGGAAAGACTTACTTTTAGTTGTAATGAAGATAACTTAAATAGTGCCTTAAAACAAATTAAAAAAACTATAAAAAGAGAAGAACCTGATGTTACAATTGAGGAGGTATAAGGTTGAAAAAAATATCTAAAAAATAAACATGCAAAAAAGATTTTGTGAAAAAACGCAAAAATTCGTGTTCATAATAATTATCGACAAAAATAAATGAGTTGTGGCATTGACTGTAAATCTCCACTTGAAAACTCGAGAATTGTTTTACCAAAGTTAAGGTTCCGTGCTCATAAAAGTAGAATAATAATCTACAGGCTACACTCATTTGTACTCTAGAGATAAACGACACATATAATTATACGGGTTTAAGAAACATTTCTTAACACCACTCACCTCACCGTGCTCTGTAGTGTACCAACAACTGATAGTTATTATAAATGATTTTAGGTATAAGTCAACTTTTCATCTCAATTTGTGCCTTTCAGAGGACTGGAAGGACGATAGAAAGGAATGTTAGAGAATTATGACTAAAAAGATGAAGAAAAAGTTAATTAGGATTATTATATCTTTTATCTTATTAGTAATAGCATTTATCTTAAAATTAGATAACACTATTATCAATAACATTTTATTTATTACATCGTACATAATAGTAGGTTATGACATAATCTTAAAAGCTTTAAGAAATATAACAAGAGGAAAGGTTTTTGATGAAAACTTCTTAATGAGTATTGCCACTATAGGGGCTTCCTTTATAGGAGAATTTCCTGAAGCTGTGGCTGTTATGCTTTTCTATCAAGTAGGAGAACTATTTCAAAGTTATGCTGTTGATAAGTCAAGAAAGTCTGTCGCTGCTTTAATGGATATAAGACCTGACTATGCCAATGTTTATCGTAATGAAGAAATAGAAAAGATAAACCCTAATGATGTTAATATCGGAGAAATTATCTTAATAAAACCAGGAGAGAAAATACCACTAGATGGAGTAGTAGTAGAAGGAACATCTACACTTAACACACTTGCTCTAACAGGAGAATCTATGCCAAGAAGTGTAACTGAAGGTGATGAAGTATTAAGTGGTTGTATTAATAATGAAGGAATATTAAAAGTAAAGGTAACTAAAGAGTTTCAAAACTCTACTGTTAGTAAAATTTTAGATTTAGTAGAAAATGCTAGTAGTAGAAAATCAAAGTCTGAAAACTTTATCAGTAAATTTGCAAGATATTACACTCCTATAGTTGTAATAATCGCAATACTTCTAGCCTTAATCCCACCATTATTAACAGATATGACTTTTAAAACATGGATTTATAGAGCCTTATCATTTTTAGTAGTTTCATGTCCTTGTGCTTTAGTAATATCAATTCCTCTAAGTTTCTTTGGAGGAATCGGGGCCTCATCTAAAATAGGCGTATTAGTAAAGGGTAGTAACTATTTAGAAGCTATTGCCAACACCGAAATAGTCGTTTGTGATAAAACAGGAACACTAACAGAAGGTATTTTTAAAGTCCAAAAAGTAGATGCTGTAGGATATTCTCGCGAGGACTTATTAAGATATACAAGTTATGCTGAAAATTACTCTAATCACCCAATCGCCTTATCTATTAAAGAGGCTTATGGTAAAGATATAAATGAAAAACTAGTTCCTAAAACAAAAGAACTTAAAGGTAAAGGAGTAATCGCTAAAGTAGAGTCTAAAGAAGTACTAGTAGGTAATGAGAAATTAATGCTAGAATATAATATTAACTACATTAAGAGTAATGATATAGGAACAGTTATTTATATCGCTATTGATAAAACTTTCGCTGGGTCTATTACTATTTCTGATAAGATAAAAGAAGATGCTTATAAAGCAGTTAAAGACTTTAGAAAAAATAATGTTAAGAAAATAGTAATGTTAACAGGAGATAGAGAAGAAATTAGTAAAAATGTCTCAAAAGAATTAAAGTTAGATAAATACTATGCTGAACTACTTCCTCAAGATAAAGTTAAAAAAGTAGAGTCCCTAATGCAAGAAAAAAGTGATTATGATAAACTAGTCTTCATAGGAGATGGTATTAATGATGCCCCAGTTCTTGCCTTATCTGATATAGGCGTTGCCATGGGTGGCCTTGGTAGTGATGCTGCAATAGAAGCAGCAGATATTGTTATTATGACAGATGAGCCATCTAAACTAGCAAGTGCCATTAAAATAAGTAAGAAGACGATGCAAATAGTTAAAGAAAATATAATATTCGCTATCACAGTTAAAATACTTGTCTTACTACTAAGTGCTATAGGTATCGCTTCAATGTGGGCAGCCGTATTCGCCGATGTAGGTGTTTCTGTTATCGCCATTATTAATGCTTTAAGAATATTAAGAGTAAAGAAGGATTAGATATGAAGAAAATAGTTTTAAAAATAGGGGGAATGACTTGTAGTGCCTGTTCATCAGGCCTTGAAAAATATTTAAACAAACAAGTTGGAATAACTAGTGCTACTGTTAATCTAGTCTTATCTATCGCTACTATTTACTATGAAAATATAACAATAAAAGACATTGAAAGATTTATTAAAGAAGCAGGCTTTACTAGTCTAGGCGAATTTAAGGGAATAGAAGATAAAGTCACTAATGAAACTGATAAGATAAAATTAATTCTTTTAGGACTATTAATTATCTTTATGATGTATATATCTATGGGAAATATGTTAAACCTCCCAAGCATCCCTTATCTTAATCACAAATATCCTCTTGTTTTATCCACAACTCTGTTGATAATTACTTTCGTATATTTAATTTATGGACTAGATATTATAAAAAGTGGTATAAAGAATTTACTCCATAAGATGCCTAACATGGATACCCTTGTTATGTTTAGTGTCATCTTTAGCTTTCTCTATAGTCTTTATAGTTACATAAATATCTTACAAGGAAATAACACTTTACTTCATAATTTATATTTTGAATCTACTTGTATGGTAATTTACTTTATTAAACTAGGTAGAGTATTAGAAGACTCTAGTAAAGATAAAACTAAAGATGCTATTAGAAAGTTAGTACAAATAACTCCTACTTATGCCACTATAAAAAAGAATGATAAAGAGTTAAAAGTAACTATCGATGAAGTAGAAGTAGGAGATACATTAATTTGTAAAGCAGGAGAAAAAATAGCTGTTGATGGTACTGTTACTAAGGGTAAAACTTATGTTAATGAAAGTTTTATCACAGGAGAAAGTACCCCAGTCCTAAAAGAAAAAGGTTCAAATGTCATCGCTGGTTCTATTAGTTATGACGGAATTATTGAATATACTGCCAAGAAAATAGGAAAAGACTCTACCATCTCAGAAATAGTTAAACTAGTAGTAGAATCCACTAATACCAAGACTAAAATACAACGTCTTGCCGACAAAGTAAGTGGCATCTTTGTTCCTGTTATTTTAATAATTGCCTTCTTAACATTTATAATCCAGATACTTATAGGACTACCCTTAGAAGAATCACTAATTCATATGGTAACAGTCCTAGTAGTCGCTTGTCCTTGTGCCTTAGGACTTGCCGTACCACTTGTTGTAGTTGTAAGTAATGGACTTTGTGCAAAGAAAGGCTTATTCTTAAGAAATAGTGAAGTATTAGAGAAAGCGAAAGATATTGATACTATTGTCTTTGATAAAACAGGAACTCTTACAAATGGAACTTTAAATATCTATAAGACATATAATTATTCTAACTATAAAGATAATGATTTAATTAATATTGTATCTAATATAGAAAAGAGTTCTTCTCATCCAATAAGTACTGCCTTTAAAGTTAAGAAAAAATTAGTTGTAACTGATTTTAAAACAATAAACGGTAAAGGAATAAAAGCAAGTATTAATAACAAAGTTTATTATTTAGGAAATAACACTTTATTAAAAGATTTAAAAATAGAAGATAATCATAAAGAAGATTATAATAATTTAATAAATAATGGCTGTAGTATTATCTATGTAATAGAAGAAGGTATTGTTATCGCTCTAATAGGTGTAAAAGATATAGTTAGATCTAATATAAAAGATGTTATAACTAAATTTAAAGATAATAATATAGAAGTAATTATGTTAACAGGAGATAATGAAGTAACTGCAAAGATAATTGCAGAAGAGTTAGGTATAACTAAAGTAATATCTAATGTCTTACCAAAGAAAAAAGCAAGTACTATTAAAGACTTAACTAACAAAGGTAAAAAAGTAATAATGGTAGGAGATGGTATAAATGATGCACCTGCTTTAGTAAATGCAACTATTGGTATAAGTGTTAATGATGGGACAGATGTTGCTATGGACTCTGCTGATGTAATTCTTATGAATAACGATATTTCTAATATTTTAGACCTTATTAAAATAAGTAAAAAAGC
>CAMLTY010000061.1 GCA_946486465.1 uncultured Mycoplasmatota bacterium | reverse complement strand
TAGTTGATGAAATATATCATTAACTACTATTTACCCACAAAAAATTTTTACACCCGTTATATTATTATATATTTAAAAAAGATTAATTAAATGGTAAAATATATATATAAATAAATAGAAAGCAGTGATATAAATAATGTTAGATACAGCTTTTAATGTTTTAAAAATGATAGAAGATAACTCTTATGAAGCTTATATTGTAGGAGGGTTTGTTCGTGACTATATAATGGGTATTAAATCTAATGATGTTGATATTACTACTAATGCTAAACCAAAGGATTTAATTAAGATATTTCCTAATGCTAATATAGATAATGAAGTATATGGTAGTGTTATAGTCTATTTAAATAATATTAGATTTGAAATAACTACTTATAGAGATGAGGGGAATTATTTAGATAATAGACATCCTGATACTGTTAATTATGTTGATGACTTAAAGATAGACCTTAAAAGAAGAGACTTTACTATTAATACGATTTGTATGGATAAAGATGGTAATATCGTTGATTTGCTTAATAGTAAGAGTGATATAGATAATAAGATAATTAAAACGGTTATTAATCCGTTAGAGTCCTTTAAAATAGATTCTCTTAGAATATTAAGAGCGATTAGATTTGCTACTACTCTTGACTTTGAACTTGCTTTAGATGTTAAAGAAGCGATTATGCAATCTAAATATTTACTTAAAGATTTATCTATTAATAGAAAAAAGAGTGAGTTAGATAAGATATTTAGTAGTCCTAATATAGAAAAGGGAATTAAGTTAATAAAAGAGTTAGATTTAATCGATGTATTATATCTAGATAATATTAATAAAGTAAAGCCTTGTAGTCAAGTTATAGGAATATGGACAATGTTAGATGTTGATAATATATATCCTTTTACTAGAAATGAGTTAAAATTAATGAAAGATATAAGGAAGTCTATTAAGAATAATCCACTTGCCTTTACTACTCTTTATTATTATGATTTATATCCTTGTACAGTAGCAGGAGAGATTCTTTCTATTCCTAAGAAAGAGATTATGGATAATTATAAATCTATGCCTATTCATAAGAGAAGTGATATAGTTATAGATAGTTATGATTTAATTGATTATTTAAAGATAGAAGATGGTCCTATTATAAGTAAGTTATGGAAGGAGTTAGAGATTAAACTATTAAATTTAGAAGTTAATAATAATAAAGAAGAGCTTTTAAATCTTGCTAAAAAGATATATACTAGTAGTAATTTAGTTAAGGAGGATGCTGATGAAACAAAAACAACTGGTTAGTTTATTAGAAAGTAAGAATATTGTAGTACCTCTTCTTTTTTTTAAAGAATATAAGAAATTAAATATAAGTTTGGAAGAGTTTATATTTTTGATGTATTTAAAAGATAAAGGAAATACTTTTACTTTTGATCCTAAGAGTATGAGTGAAGAGTTAGGACTTAGTATTAAAGATATTTTAGTTTTAATATCTTCTCTTACTGATAAAAAGCTTCTTTTAATAGATACTTTTAAAAATGATAAGGGGATAGGAGAAGAGAAGGTTGATATTTCATTATTTTATGAAAAAATAGCTTCTATAATTAGTGATGAGGTTATTAAAGATAATGAAGAAGAGCTTGATACTAGTATATTTTCTACTATTGAAAAAGAGTTTGGTAGGACTCTTAATTCTAGTGAAATAGAGTTTATTAAAGCTTGGGCTTCTTCCTTTGATAGTGGAGTTATTATAGAAGCGGTTAAAGAAGCGGTTCTTAATGGGGTTTCTAGTATTAGATATATAGATAAGATTTTATATGAATGGAGTAAATTGGGAATAAAGACAAGTGAAGATGTTAGACATTTTCTTAATAATAAAAATAAGGAGATTAAAGAAAAAGAACCAGTAGAGGTTTTTGATTATGATTGGTTTGATGATGAAGATGAATAAAGTAGAAGTAATAGAGAATTATTTAGATGAATTATTTAAAGAACCTAAATGTGAACTTAATTATCACAATGATTATGAATTATTAATTGCTATTGTTCTTAGTGCACAGACTACTGATAAGAGAGTTAATAGTGTTACTCCTATATTATTTGATAGATATAATAGCTTGGAAAAGTTAATGAATGCTGATGTTAGTGATATAGAAAGCATTTTAAGACCACTTGGCTCTTTTAGAAAGAAAGCAGTTTATGTTAAAGAGATTGCTAGAATATTAGTTTCTAAATATAATGGAAAAGTTCCAACTAATAGGAAGTGTTTAGAAGCGATGCCAGGGGTTGGTAGAAAGACTGTTAATGTGTTTTTAGGAGAGTTTTATAATATTCCTGCTATTGCAGTTGATACTCATGTTGAAAGAGTTTCTAAGAGGCTTGGGCTTGCTAAAGATGAGGATAATGTTAGAGAAGTAGAGGAGAAATTAAAGAGAAAATTTAAAAGAGAAGATTGGGCTAAGAGACATTTACAACTTGTTTTATTTGGAAGATATCATTGTAAAGCGGTTAGTCCTAATTGTGATGAATGTAAATTAAAAAGTATATGCAAATATAAAAAAGAAAGCTAAGCTTAGCTTCCTTTTTAAGTTCCAGATTCAGGATTAGTAGGGGTTTCTGTAGTACCACCACCAACTATATCTCCTCCGGTTCCTGTAACATTAACAGTAATACTTCCTGTTTCTTTTGTCTCTCCATCATAGGTAAAGCGGTATCTTAAGGTATAAGTACCTGGATCTGATAGAGTAGAGACGGATGTACTTGTAACTGGTCCTGAGATGCTTGCTAGAGTCCAATTGCTTGTTTGACTAGTTACATCTGTTGAACCATTATAGACAGTTACATAATCTGTTATATCACTTATATTAAATGTTTCTACATTAATAGCACTTGCTTTAATACTTAGATTTGCACTTTGTTTTTCTAAAGTATATGTAGCAGCTTGACTATTTAGGCCATCATATTTTTTGAAGGTTGCCACTACTTTATAGGTACCATATGGATTGCTAGGATTATTAACGGTATAACTTGTATTAGTAGTAAATCCTAAAAGGGTATTATTAAAGTATACGTTATATCCAAAGTCACCATATGAAGAATCTGTAGTACCTGGATTAACAGCATTCCATGAAAGATGAACACTACCATTAGAATAGCTTGCAGTTAAACCTGTTGGTGTTGCTAAATTACTTGTTTCAGCACTACCTTTAGGTTCATGGTCTTTTTTGAAGTATTCATATAGAATGCTTCCTGAATATCCTGTTCCCGCAATTCTTGCTGTAGAACTACCTGCTACTAGGGGAACTCTTACTACGCTATCAGGCATTTTAAATTCTTCTTTATTTTTTTCAAATACTTCATTAGCAATGGCTGTAAATAATCTATCACGTTGAACTGTTCCTGCTAAGTTATGGAAGTAGTAACCTTGAGCGACTGAATCAGCATTGGTATCTTTATAACCATACCACATAGCGATTGTTGTTTTAGTTGTATATCCAATAACCCAAGAATCTCTAATGGCATCATCTGCCATACCTAGTTTTTTACGATAGTTTTCATCAAAGTTTGTAGTACCTGTTTTCATAGCAACGTTTTCCATGGCTCCACCACCAGTTATACTTGTGTCATCTAGTATACTTGTAATCATGTATGCAGTTGAATCTTCCATAGCTTTAGTTTTTTCACTTTCATGGGTATATTCTTCACCTGTATTAGTAATAATTATTTTATTAACGGAGTATGGTTCATTGTAATATCCTCCATTAGAGAAAGCAGAGTATGCAGCAGCCATTTGTAAAGGATTTACACCGTCGAATGCTCCTAAAGCATGAGCTTCATGTATTTTTCCGTTATCTATTTCTGGTTCTATACCTAATTTTTGAACGAACTCTAATATTTTAGAATTATCTACTTGTTGGAATGCCTTTAATGCTGGAATATTTCTTGATAATGATAATGCTCTTCTTGTTGTCATATTACCCATAAATTTACCATCCCAGTTATTTATTTCTTGACCTGTGCTATATGAGTAAGGTTCATCTACAAACATTTTGTAATTATCATTACCATCATTATATCCAAATGTAGAAGCATTATTATATTCAATTAGTGGTCCGTAATCAAATAATGGTTTAGCGGTAGAACCAGGTTGTCTTACCATGTCTGTTGCATAGTTAAATTGGTTAACGCCTGTTTTATTTCTACCAGCACCAACTGCTAGTATTTTACCTGTTTCACTATCTAGGACGGCAACTCCACTTTGAATAACATCATTAATCCAGTTATAACCTTCACCATTCATAACACGGTTTAAGCCATCTTGTTTTTCAGTATCTAAGTTAGTATATATTTTCATTGAAGTTGTATAAGGGTTTTTTCCAACCTTTTCTTCTACTTCAGCGACAACTGTATCAATATATCCTTGATATTCACTATTGCCACTTGTATCTGCTTCAGCATTATAATTGACAAGGCTTTCGATACTAATATTACTTGCTATATCTCTTTCTTCTTTAGTAATATATCCATGACGTTCCATTAAGTATAAAACAGTATCACGTCTTTTTGTAACAGCTTCGATATTATCTTCATTAGTAGGTCTATAAGCATTAGGTGCTTGGAACATTCCTGCTATTATACTAGCTTCTGCTAAGTTTAAGTCTCCTACATCTTTATTAAAGTAAACTCTTGCTGCTTGACTAACTCCATAGACATTACCACCTAAGTTGTGATTATTAACATAAAACTCTATTATCTGTTCTTTAGTATAATTTTTTTCTAGTTTAAATATAGATAAATAAATATCTTGGAACTTTCTAATAACACCATCAAGTCCTGTTGCAATACTAGATGTTAAACTGTTTTTAACAACTTGCATTGATAGAGTAGAAGCACCACCGGCATCAGAATTTCCAAATACTTGGCCAATTGAAGCTCTTAAAAATCTAGGAGCATCAAATCCATTATGCTGGAAGAATCTTGAATCTTCTGTAGCGACGATTGCATCTACTAATACTTCAGGTAATTCATCATAAGTTACTTTATCACGCATTTCACTACCTAGTTTTGCAAATTCTTCATTGTCTATGTTATATAGAACAGTTGGTTCGCTACTATCTAGTTTTTCAGCATCAAATTTAGGGTTAGATGATATTGCAATATAAATCATAAAGACAATACCTAATAGCATTACTAATATACCAATTGATAAGACGATAATTAAAATTGTGTTAACTATCTTTTTTTTCTTTGGTTTATTTTTAACACTATCTACTAATTTAGCAAGCCCTGCTATTATTAGTATTCCTACTCCCATAAAGACTGTGAATAATAATCCTAGGACAAAGTATCCTACAATCATTAAAATAATAAACATTGCTGCAAAAATCATAAATAAGTTATTAGGTTTTTTTAGTTTTCTTGTTTTTTTAGTTTTAGCTTTACTATTCTTAGTTTTTGCCATTATCTTTTACCTCCAAAAATTCATCTACTACTGTTAAGTAGTCAAGCCTAGGACGATATTTTTCTTTTAAGAGATATCCTTTTTTATTAAAGAAATCTAAAGGAATAGATTTTCTTTCATTATATTTAGTAAAAGAAAAAAGGTCCTCTGCTTTTAATAGATATGTTTTATTAAGTACACTAAAACGTACAATTATAAAGCCGATTCCCCCGTGATTTGTAATGTTTTCTAAGTGTTTTAATTGGTGTTTATGAATATTTGCCAGTGGGAATGAAGTTTTATTTTTTGTCTCTTTCGCTTCAAAGTCAATGTAATAACCTTTATAGATACCATTATAGTCAGTAGTTGATGGTTCCATATAGAAAGCTTCTTTAATAGTAGAAGTTCTATCTTTTCTAA
>CAMLTY010000060.1 GCA_946486465.1 uncultured Mycoplasmatota bacterium | reverse complement strand
CTAAACTATGTTTATAATGTAAAGTGTCCATTATTTCAACATTATTATTCATAAATATCGCCCCTTTCTTAAACATATTTTACATCAAAAATAAAAAATGTGAAACATTTTTCTAACATTTCTTAATATTTTGTTTCACACTTTTATTATTCTTAAACTCACTCATTGATAATGCAGAAAGCAAATTTACAGGAACAATACTACAGCCGTCTCTTTCTTCTGCAACAGCAACATAAGCTTCAGGATAGAAATCTCCTAATACACTAGCAGCATAAGAAACATCCTTAATAGGGCATTCTTTTAAAAGCTCATTAACTTGTAAATTTAACTCTTCCATTTTAGATTCATAATTAAGTGGAGTATTTCTTCCATAAGTAACAAATACTCTAAATAAATATTTAAGACCTAACTCTTCTGCTTCTCTTATATCTTTTTCAAAAGTAACAATATCACTATTCTTATCAAAAGTAAGTACCAAAGTATTATAATCTTCATCTTCAAATCTAGTCATCATATTTAAACCTCCTAAAAGCTCATAACAAAATTAATATTTTCTTTTCCTTCTCTTTTTACAAACAGCCGTTTTAATATATTGATATTTCTTTTCTAAAGCTAAATTATATAACTGCTCTAAATTTAAAAAGTAAGTCAAAGATGCTCCTGTCTCGTTAATCAAAGAATTAATTAACACATTTTTTGAATTCTGATAAAATTCCATATCATCTTTAAATGCCTCTTTAAAATCAACCTCTTCTAATTTTATTGTAATATCTTTTTTTATATTAGTATAAGGTTTCTCACACATTTTATATGCTACATCCACTGCTATAGAAGCATTAATAAGCTTTTCTTCAGTAAAGCCATGTTTATTAACAGCAACCATCATACAAGATGCCATTTTAAATGTATCTAAGTCTCCCACAACATAATTCTTTCGTAAATATTCACATAGAACTTTATATTCCAAAATAACATCGTGTATTATTGATAGACTATCTTCTTGTATATCTACATTATTTTCATTCGCTACACCAATAAGTAAATTAATTAATTCTCTATTTCCTATTTTGGCACTATTTATACTATTTTTCACCATCTTTAAAACTCCTAACTATATCTCTAAATTCATCCCCTCTATCCTCACATTGTTTATATTGATCCCATGATGCTGATGCCGGACTAAGTAACACCGTATCACCATCCACCACTACATTGTTAATGTAATCCATCGCATCAACTAGTTTTTCAAAAGTATTAGTCTTAATACCAACACTCTCTCCGTACTCTTTAACTCTATCACGACACTCTCCAATACCAACTATCTCTTTAACAGGACTAATAAAGCTATCTAAATCATGAAAATCTTGTCCTCTTTCTAATCCTCCAAGTATTAAGATGACATTTTTATCAAATGATGATAAAGCTATCTGAGTACACTTAGTATTAGTAGCCTCTGTATCATTATAATAATCTACTCCCTTAACTTTATCAATAAACTCTAATCTATGTCTAACACCAGTAAATGTTTTTAAAACAGAAACTATTGATTCATTATCTACCCCTACTTCTTTAGCAATCATCATAGACCCAAGAGCATTCTCAACGTTATGATTACCTTTAAGTAGAAACTCATCCCTATTCATAATAAACTCATCATAGTAATAAAGTTTATTATCTAACATATAAGCCCCATTTATCTCACGTTTAGAAGAAAAATACTTAACATTACTCTTAATATTTCTAGTACCCTTCATAACTTCATCATTTTCTATATTTAGTATTGCAATATCATCATCACGCTGATTTTTAAATAGTTTAAGTTTATCTTCTTTATAAGCTTCATAACTACCAAAGAAATCTATATGAGCTTCCGACAAATTAGTCATAAGTGCAATATGAGGATTAAACTTATCCATATTAGCAAGTTGTTGACAAGATACTTCCATCACGATAATATCTCCACTCTCTAGTTTATCTAAAAAACTACACAAAGGATAACCAATATTACCTGCCAAATGAACTCTTTTACCACTCTTTTTAATCATCTCATAAGTAAGAGTTGTCGTAGTAGTTTTACCATTAGTACCAGTAATACCAATTAATGTAACATCATTAGGTAATAATCTATAAGCCATCTCTGCTTCATTAATAACTTCTATTCCTAACTCTTTAGCCTTAATTACATACTTATGGTCATTTCTAATACCAGGATTTTTAATAATATAATCAAAGCTATCATCAAGTAAATCATCAGGATGACTATCAAATATTAAAGTAATACCTAACTCCTCTAACTCTTTAACTTTCGCATCATCTTGTTTGTCCCTACTCCCCCCATCATTTAATATAATAGTATTATTATACTTACTTAAATATTTGCATGCCTCATATCCACTACGAGCCATCCCTAATACTAATATTTTTTTATTTTCAAACATAAGCATTCCTCATTTCTCTACTAACATTATACTAAATTATGGAAATATTTAAACCCTTTAATTGAAAAGTATCTAATATATTGATATAATTTAATAAAGGAAAGGGAAGTAGAGGATATGAAGATAATAACTTTAGATGAAATAAGTTTTGATAAATTTGCAAGTACTCATAAATATCGTAACTATTATCAAACATCAGCATACGCCAAGACTATAAAAAATCATGGCTATGATATTCACTATATAGGTATTATAGATGATTTAGGTAATCTAATAGGAGCATCTCTACTTCTTTATAAAGAAGTATTTATGAACTATAAAATTGCCTATGCTCCTCGTGGTTTTCTTTTTGACTACACAAATATTAATAATTTAAAAGAATTAGCAACTAGACTAAAGAAGTTACTAAGTAAACAAGGCTTTATCTCAGTTACAATCGACCCTTATCTTCCTGTTAATATCAGAGATAAAAATGGTAAAATAATGAATATTAATAATGAAGCTAATATTGCTTTAGAAAACTTAAAAGCCAGTGGTTTTAACTATCTAGGACCTAATCTCTTCTTTGAAAGTAAAAAACCTAGATTTGAAGCGATTGTTACTTTAAATGATGATATCAAAGATATCTATCAGAGTTTTGAAAAAAGAGTAAGACACAAAATAAAGAAAGCTATTAGAAGTGGTGTTGAAATATATAAAGGCAGTAAAGAAGAATTAGAATTATTTTATGAACTTATCAAAAAGAAATATAATAAACCTCTTAGTTATTATATTGATTTATATAACAATTTTGAAAATGATATTGATTTATACTTTGCTAAACTAAATACCGAAACTTTTGTAATTACAAGTAGATTACAATATGAAAGAGAAATAGAAATAAACAATGATTTAGCCAATAAAATTCAAGCAACATCTAATGCCAATTCTAAAAAGAAATTAATTAATGAAAAGATGGAATCAGACAAGTTAGTAAACACATACAAAAAGAACCTTGTCTGGGCTACTAACTTATTAAAAGATAATCCTGAAGGACTAATTATCGGAACATCTTTAAATCTAACTTATGATAATGTCTGTTATCTAATTATAGAAGGATTTAATCAAAGTTTTAAAACTCTAAATCCTAACTATCTTATCAAATGGAAAATGATAAATGACTACAAAAATAAGAATATAAAATACATAAATTTAAATGCTGTCAGTGGCGAATTTACAAAGATAAATAAGTATAGTGGTCTTAATGAAATGAAACTAGGTTTTAATTCATTAGTAACAGAATATATTGGTGAGTTTGAACTAATCATTAGTCCTCTACCATATAATTTATATAAAAATCTAAACAAAGAAAAGAAAAAGTAAAAAATATTCTAATCGCTAGAATATTTTTTTATATCGTCCTCATTAAAGCAAAGGCTATTCATTATTTCATTAGCAACTTTTTCCCACTTTTCATAAGTATTAACAGAACAGTTGAATTCAACGGTAACTAATTTATTATCAAGAGTAAAAAATCTTATATTATAATATGTATTCACATCTGTTGCCACTAATCTTGCAAAAGTCTTATCATATTTTTGATATACTCCACTATCTACTACAGTCATTCCTGTAAGACCTGCTACTCTATTATTAAGATATGTCTCTAAGCCATCATCAGTCATATCTTCATTAGTAGTACTAACAAAAACATGTTCAGTATCTGATTCACTCATAAACACAAGTTCAGGACGATTATTATAATTATATTTACTCTTTAACGTCACTTCATCTAACATTTTAAAAGTATCAGGAACATTTAAGAAGAAACTACTATCAACTCTATAAGTCTTAAAGTTAATCTCAGCTCCATCAACTTCAATTTTTTCTTCTTTTTTCTCTTCTTCCCGCTTATCATCCTCTTCTTTATTAATAGTCTTTACATGATTATCATGAATTATATTAGCAAGAAAGAAAGCTACAATTACTATTACAACTATACCAATAACCCCTAAAATAATCTCTTTTTTCTTCATATTAAACACCATAAAAATTATAGCACATATCAAACAAAAAAAGAAGTCTTAAGACTTCTTTTAAGTTTCTATTATCCTTCGATTTCAGAAACAACACCAGCACCAACAGTACGTCCACCCTCACGGATAGAGAACTTAGTACCTTTTTCAATAGCAATTGGGTGAATTAATTCAACTTCCATTGTTACGTTATCACCAGGCATAACCATTTCTACACCTTCTGGTAAAGTAATTACACCAGTAACATCAGTAGTTCTGAAATAGAATTGTGGACGATAGTTACTGAAGAATGGAGTATGACGTCCACCTTCTTCTTTGCTAAGTACATAAACCTCAGCTTTGAATTTATGATGTGGATGTACACTTCCTGGTTTAGCTAAAACTTGTCCACGTTCAACTTGTTCACGAGAGATACCACGAAGTAAAACTCCTGCATTATCTCCAGCTTCTGCAACGTCAAGTTGTTTTCTAAACATTTCAATACCAGTAACAACTGTCTTTTGAGTTGGTTTAATACCAACGATTTCAACTTCATCATTAAGTTTTAATGTACCACGTTCAACACGTCCAGTAACAACTGTACCACGACCTGTGATTGTGAAGACATCTTCGATACTCATTAAGAATGGTTTATCAGTATCACGTTCTGGAGTTGGAATCCAAGAATCAACAGCATCCATTAAATCATAGATAGCTTGAACATACTTAGGATCTCCTTCAAGAGCTTTAAGAGCAGAACCCTTAATGATAGGAGTTTCATCTCCTTCGTAACCATATTCATTTAATAAGTCACGAACTTCCATTTCAACTAAATCGATTAACTCATCATCATCAACCATATCACATTTGTTTAAGAATACAACCATACGAGGTACTCCAACTTGACGTGATAATAGGATATGTTCACGAGTTTGTGCCATAGCTCCATCTGTAGCAGCAATTACAAGAATTGCTCCATCCATTTGAGCAGCACCAGTAATCATGTTTTTAACATAGTCAGCATGTCCTGGGCAGTCAACATGAGCATAATGACGTTTTTCAGTTTGGTATTCTACGTGTGCAGTATTAATTGTAATACCACGTTCTCTTTCTTCTGGAGCTTTATCAATGTTTGCATAATCTGTAAAATCAGCCCATGCAGGGTTTTTATCATGTAAACATTTAGTAATAGCTGCAGTTAATGTAGTTTTACCATGATCTACGTGTCCAATTGTACCAATGTTAACATGTGGTTTTGAACGATCAAATTTTTGTTTTGCCATATTTTTTTCCTCCTCTTTTAATTTCACTATATATTTTATCTAACAATTAGCAAATTTGCAACTGTTTAGAACTAAATTTATGAGTTTCTTTTAATTTCCACTCTTTTTAATGATTTCTTCAGCAATATTTTTAGGAACTTCTTCATAATGATCAAATGTCATAACAAAGTTTCCTCTACCTTGAGTATTACTACGTAAGTTAGTAGCATAACCAAACATCTCAGAAAGTGGAACCATTGCTGATAATTTAACCACATTTCCAAGAG
>CAMLTY010000059.1 GCA_946486465.1 uncultured Mycoplasmatota bacterium | reverse complement strand
AATTATTATGAACACGAATTTTTGCGTTTTCTCACAAAATCTTTTTTGCGTGTTTATTTTTTAGATATTTTTTTCAACCTTAAGACCTCCTACTATTATTATTAACGTTTTTTAATCTTTTGCTTTAAAAATTAAAGTAAAGACAAAGGTAAAGATAATTGCAGCAGTTATTCCCGCTGCTGTTAAATTAAAGATACCCATTAATAAGCCTATTACACCATGAGATTCAGCGGAAAGTAAGGCTCCATGAATTAGAGAATGACCAAAACTTGTTATAGGAAGTAAGGCTCCTCCTCCTACTCTTGCAATGAAGAAGTCATAGATACCAAAGGAATCAAAGGCTGCTCCTATACAAACAAAAAGAGAAGTTATATGTCCTGGAGTTAATTTTGTGTTATCTAGTATTAACTCAGCGATTAAACATATAATTCCACAGAATAAAAAGGAATTAATAAAGTACATTATATCGCCTCCAAACATATTAAATTGGCAATTGATAAGATATTTTCTTTTTGATAGAGCATTATAGGAGAAAATAAGGCTCCTGTTGCAATTAGTAAGACTTTCTTATATTTATTTTCCATAAGGCCTTTAATAATAGTACTATAATTAACTAAAGCAGAACATACAGGGCCACTACCTCCTGCCATTACTTCCTTTTGTTCTTCTAAGTCATAGAGCATAGTGCCACAGTCATTATAGTTTTTAGATATATCAATATTATATTCATTAAGCATTAAGTCTTTTAATATCTCTTTACCATATTTACCTAAGTCACCTGTTAGTATTAAATCATAATCACTAGCTTTAGTATTAGTTTCTGTTAAATATTTATATAGGGTATCGGCAGCGGAGCCTGCCATGGCTGCACCCATATTGAAAGCATCTTTTTGATTATAGTCAATTATTGTTCCAATAAGGCCATTAACGACTCTTATTCTACTAGGTTTATTAGAAAGAAGAACACTTGCACCACCGGTGGCAGTAAAAGTGGCAGTTTCTGGTTTAGAAGAACCATATTCTGTAGGATTTCTAAATTGCTTTTCACTTGACATATTGTGAGATGAACAAGAAATAAGAGCATTATTTACTTTGCCACTATCTATAAAAGTAGAACCTATAAGCATTCCTTCAATACTAGTAGCACAAGCTGTATAGATGCCTAGAAAAGGACTCTTTAAGTTTAAGGCTCCGTAACTTGAGGAGGCGATTTGATTTAAGAGGTCACCTGCTATTACTAGGTCGATATCTTTTGAGGTTAATTTAGTCTTTTTTAATAATATTTTTATACTATCTTCAAGTAGTCTAATCTCGGCTTTTTCAAAAGACTTTTCTTTACAATATAAGTCTTCAGTATATTTCTTATCAAAGTTTTTAGATAAGGGGCCTTTCGCTTCATAAGGACCGCAGACTGTACTAGCATTATCTAAATAAACATTTCTAAAATTTAATATCATGATAACACCTCCCATATATATCTAATAAGACCGAAGAACCATGCAGACACTACTCCATAAAAGATAACAGAACCTGCAAGTTTAAAGACATTACTACCTACTCCATAGATAGGGCCTTCATTTTTATAATCTAGGGCGGCACTAGTCATTGAATGAGCGAACCCTGTTATTGGTATTAAAAGACCTGCTTTAGCTTTTGCCACTAACTTATCAAAGAAACCTAGGGCAGTGAATAAAGATGCAAAGAAGATAAAAGTTATAATCATATAAGTAGAAGCATCATTTCTAGATACATCAAATAACATGATATAAATTCTAATTAAACTTTCTCCAAGTAAACCCATTAGTCCTCCTACCAGAAATGCTGTTATTGCATATTTAACTTTATTCTCTTTAGGAGTATGTTTTTTTACTAAAGCTTCATATTTTCTATTAGTCATATTATTATCACCTAATAATATAGTGTTCTAAAAAATAATATTTATACAAAAAAGAAGAGAAAGTTTAATCTCTTCTTACTAACATTATTAACTACTAATTTCAATTTTAACAATAAATATTCTCTTTCTTATTTCAATATAAATGGATTACTTTCACTACCACTACCTGATTTAATCATAACATTGTTATTTAACATAATGGTTGGTCTTACCTTTTTATAACCAGCAGCATTAGTTTCATATAAATAGCCACTACTTCTAACAGAATATACTTCATAACTATTTAGAGAACTTCCTGTTACTAGCCACCAATCTGTACCACTTAGTTTTAAATAATTATAATTTTGACAACTCTTATCTGTAGTCGCTTTACAATTAGCATCTAATGATGCATTTAGATAATCACTAGCAGTTAAAAGTCCAATCATTTGATTTTCTAAAACGTCAGTACATTCTATACTATTGTTATTAGTTGTATCAGCAGGATTTCTTTTACCAATACATAAATTAAATGTAGATAGTTTTTCTTTATCATTACTACTTAACAATCTATAATCTTGTTTATTATTATATAAATCATCTAGATATTGATACATTCTACTAATTCTATAATCATTAAACCCACTATTAGATAATCTCTCTTGATTATATCTATCATCAAAATAAGTAGACATATTAGATTCCATTTCATTTAATATTAAGAGAAGTTTATTATCAGAGGTTACTTTAACTATTCTAAATAAAGCATTATCTAATTGTACATAGTTATTAACATTATCTCCTCTATATACTTTTTCTCCATTTAAATCATATAAACCATTACCAGTTGTAACAATACCTTGTTCTAATACGGCTTTATATAACTCTTTAGTAGTATATTTATCACCGCAGTCTAAGTATGGTGTATAGACTATATTATCTCCTACTTTAGTAACTTCTACTCTACCACTACAACTTTCCCCTTCTCTTAGTTCACTTAAAGGTTTCATAAGTTCAGCATCTGCTAGTGTACTGGCTTTTACAGTAACAGTTTCCCCTTCTTCTTGTGGCAATAACCCGCTTTGAACTTTATAATACTCTATAGCCGCATTTTTTAAATCTTCTTCAATCTCTTCATAAGTCTTATTACCACCAGTTACTAAAGAAAATATTAAAATAATAATTAATAGTAAAACAAGAACTCCTACTACTATTAGCATCATTCTCATTAGTTTTTTCTTCATCTCTTTATTATCTTTAACTGGCTTAGAATTATTTGGTTGGTTGGTATTAGTATTACTAATTATCTCTTTATCTTTATTTTCATTCATAGTAAACACACTCTCTTTCAAGTTAAGTAAATTGTAGCATTATTTTAGAAATATTTCAATCAGTAGTATTTTGTTCTAAGAATTTTAGAGTATCATAACCCATTTTATTTATAACTTTATTCTTTTCTTTTAAATGTTTTATTTGATTATTTAGGCATAAAATAATCGCTTTATCAATGTTTTGGTATGCTAGAAGTCTTTCTTCTTCTATACCAGGATAGTTTTTTCCCTTTTCTATTTTATCTGCTAAATAAACAATCTTGGCCAGTAAATCCATATTAGGATAACCTGTTGTATGATACTTAATCGCTAAGGTCATATCTTCTGTAAAGTTATATTTTTCTTTAACTAAAATAGAGGCGATAACCCCATGAATAATATTTTTATTTTCAGGATTTAATAACTCTTTAGAAAGATTATACTTCTTTATAAACTCTTCATTATCCTTATCTCTTAACTCTTTACACATATCATGAGTTAGACCGCATAATTTACATTTTTCGACATTGCAATGATAATGTCGAGCTAACTTTTCAGCTTCTTCCATAACTCTAAGAGAATGATTATATCTATAATCCGATAAATTACTTCTTACATCTTTTTTTATTTCTTCTATATTCCACATACTATCACTTCAATAATATTATGCCATATTTATCTCTTTAGGTAAAGTAACTATTACTCTTGTCCCTTCTCCTTTTACTGAATTATACACAATAGTCCCATTATGTTGTTCTATTATCTCTTTAGAGAGACTAACACCTAGGCCACTACCACGACTTTTAGTTGTAAAAAACATCTCACTTACATTATTTAGAGTATCTTTATCCATCCCTACTCCATTATCTTCAATTATTATCTTCATAAACTCATTATCACTTTCTAAACTTATTTTTATTATATTTTCTTTTTTACTACTATCTGTCGCTTCAATAGCATTTTTTAAAAGATTAATAAAGACTTGTTTTAATCTATTATAGTCTGCTTCTATATAGATATCTTCATCAGGAATATTAAATTCTGCTTTTATACCGTTCTTTTTAAATAAATCTTCTAAATAGTCCTCTAAATCTTCAAGTAACATAATAAGGTCCATATCTTCTTTTTCTATTTTTATCTTAGTATAGTCTAAGAAGTCATCCATTAAGACTAAAGTTCTGGTTATTTCATCTTTAATAATAGGAATATACTTTCTTACCTTTTTCTTATCATTAATATCTATCATATCAAGATATCCTTTACATACTGCGATAGGATTTTTTATTTCATGAGTTACTTTAAATAAAGAGCGTCTTAAATCTTTTTCTTTTTCTATATTTTGTAAATCATTATGTAACTCTACTATTTTCTCTCCTTTTGCAAATATTGATATGATTATATTAGTTACAAAGTATAGAGTTATTATAATAGTAAAGATATAAAATAAGTTTGATAAGTAGGTCTTTTCTGGACTAATAAACCAGAATACTGCTAAAGATAACATAAAACTCTTAATGATGATAAAATAGTTAACTACATTAATAGGCTTTAGTTTCTTTTTTGTAAATAGAGAATATACTATTAAATAACTACTATATTCTAAGGCTAGGAATAAAGGATTGATACCTAGGAATAGTGTTTCATAAATAATTAGTATTAATGATATAAAGACTGCTAAAGACATTTTTCTTTTGTAATAACAAATAAGTAATGGAATATCAAATAAAATAATAGGATAATCATTATAACAACAAGTTCCATATCTTAAAACAAAATATAGTGATGAGATGATTGCTATTTCAAAGCCCAAGTCCTTTTCATCACAAGATAGATTCTTTTTATAGATTGTATATAATAGATATAATGCTAATGGACAAAGTAGTAAAATAATACTTTCAATTATAACTTCAATATACGACATATTTCTCCCTCTTTCTAAAATAAGTATATGTTATAGTTTTGTAGAAATTTGTCGAAAAATGGAGTAAAAAAGAAAAAATAGAGAAAACTCTATTTTAGTTCATCAATATATTTTTTTAATTGTTTAGATTCAGGTCCTAAGATAATCTTTAATTGATTATTAATCTCAACTATACCTTTAGCACCTAGCTTTTGAATCGATTCTTTATCAACTTTAGAAGTATCTTTTAGAGTTACAATAAATCTAGATAATTTAGATTCTGTACTAATAATATTATCTTTTCCTCCAAGATATTCTACTAGTTTATTTAAATCAATATTAGCATCTTTCTTATTAGCTTTTAGTACTGCTAGTAATATTATTAATATTACGGCAATAATTATAATATACTGAATATCTAATAAATTCATCTTTATATCACCTATTAACAATTATACTCTATTAGTAAAAAAAATAAAAGTGGAAATTATCAAGAATAGTATCATAAACTAATAATAGAAGTTATAGGTTATTAACTACACAAAAATTTATTAGTCTCATAACCTATATTAGATAATAGATAAGAGGTGGTGTAAACAGTGAAAGAAAAGAAAGATACTTGTTGTTTAGGTAAATTATTAAAGGTTATTGATATATTACAAAGAAATGCCGGAGGTAGTGATTGCTTTGATGAGTCTTGTACTAGACCTTATTTAGGAAGTAGTCCTAATATTATTTGTTTTAATACAAGACCAGTTACTTTCTATACTAGAAATGGTAATATCTTTAGTACTACTTATACATTAAATGGAACTACTAATACTTCATCTGTTTTTAGAGTGGAGTCTGTAGATGATTGTTGTGTTAAATGTCGTATCTTAAGACCTAATCCTGATACTACTGATATGAATAGAACATATCTTGCTACTAATGAGTTTATAACTATTAATTTAGATTGTATCTGTGTTGTTAGTTGTTTAGATGATATTATTATTGATAATTTATAAAAGGAGGATAATTTATGTGTGATGATAAAAGTTGCTTAAC
>CAMLTY010000058.1 GCA_946486465.1 uncultured Mycoplasmatota bacterium | reverse complement strand
TGCTTGATAAGCAAGGGGTCACAGGTTCAAGTCCTGTCAGGCCCACCATTTAATTAGATATGCCTCAATAGCTCAGTTGGTTAGAGCACTTGACTGTTAATCAAGGGGTCCTAGGTTCAAGTCCTAGTTGAGGCGCCATTTATTTTTATTTTTTTATGTCAAGAAAAAAATTATGGCCAGTTGGTGAAGCGGCTTAACACACTACCCTTTCACGGTAGCATTCACGGATTCGAATTCCGTACTGGTCACCACGATTGATTTTTCAAACAACCTAAAATGGTTGTTTTTCTTATGTTTGAGAGGTACTAATAGTTAGAAACAACTAAAAACATTTGAGGTTTACCACAAAAAAACCACACAAATTATATAAAGAAAACTAGGCTATTAACCTAGTTGCTTTTTTAGGGGGCGAGCCGTATTTCTACGACTCAGCTAATGACCTATATATTAATATAGGATGAAACACTTGCTACCTGGGTAGCTTTATGTGACTTTAATCATTTGCTTGTTGAACAAATTCATAAAGCAACTAAATTATATAATAATCTAACATTTTTATCAAGCATCAAAAAAGACCTAGAGGTTAATTCCCCTAGGTTTTATTATTTAACTCTTAGTTTTTGTCCTGGATATATCAAATTAGGATTAGCAATGTTATTCCAAGCAACCAATTGATTAACTGTAGTACCATACCTATTTGCTATTTTAGTAAGATTATCACCTGTTACAACAGTGTAATAAATAGCACTAGAACTTTGATTACTACCTGGTATTCTTATTTGTTGTCCTGGATAAATAAGGTTAGGATTACTTATTCCATTATATTCTGCTAGTCTTTGATAAGTAGTTCCATATCTGCTAGCAATACCGCTTAAGGTATCTCCACTAACAACAGTATAAACTGTTTCTTCACTAGTTGTATCAGTGTTTATTTGATGGCTATTTGATGAAGTACTATCTTTACTATATCCATTTAATCCATTTGATTTAATAATGCCAGGATAATCTTTATAAGCTTCATTTAAGTCTAGGTTACCATTATAACCATTTACTTTACCACTTGAAGTAGTTTGCCACATACCATATTCTGTAACATATTCAGGCTTTTTGCCATATCTTGCTACCCATTTATCATAGTCTTTAAGTTCATCTATATTCATCATATCTTTGAAACCACTAATATCACTTGCATAGATACCTACATAATATCCTAACTTTTCCATTGTTTCACAGAAGCCTTTAATACCCTGAGTAGTAGCATCTTTACCAGCTTTTCTTAGGTACTGCTTACCTCCAGTATCATCTTCAACGTCAATGTATATAGGATAATCAAATTGCTTACCTTTTAAGCAATTATTATATAGCCAATTAGCCTCATCAACACCCTCTTGATAAGATGTTGCTATAGTGAAATAATAAGCACCTACTCCTAGTCCAGCTGCTTTTGCTCTCTTATAAGAATCTTCAAAGCTAGGATCAATAGCCTTACTTTCACCATCGCCCCAGCCAGTATAACCTGCTCTTATAATTACAAAATCATAACCATTGTTTTTAATATTATTTAAATCTATACCTGCTTGATATTTAGAAATATCAATTCCTTTTTTCATTTCTACACCTCCATATTATTTTATCTTCATAATATCATTTTGAATTTACTATTAACTAATATTCTTCTACTTCTGGTAAACCTGCAATACTAGTTAAAATACTTAATAGTCCCGCTAAAAGACTAGCACTAAGTATCATTACCCAGTTTACTTCACTAAATACTGTAGCAGTACCTATTGTTGCAACTGCTGTCTGTGCAATTGTCTTAACTGCTCTTACTAAAGCAGCCTTAATCCAATTCTTTGTTTTTGTACTCATTTTATCTACTTCCTTTCTTATTTTGAATTTATTAAGTGTTCTTCAACATACCACACCAGTTGATTTATAGTATCTTTATCTACTTTCATGTTTTCTTTGTTAAACCAATGTATTGCAATAAAACCTATAGTGTTACCCTCTTTGTTGTGTATTGCTATATCACAGAAAGAATCTACATCTATACTCTTTTTAAAATTATATGTACTAGGCATAGTTTCTTTTAATTCATCTAAATCTTTACATATAAATTTGCCTTTTTCTGTAATTTCATGAACGAACTGTGGCATACAGTTTGTAGGTAAATTAATGCACTTTTGTTGAACTGGCTGATTACCAGCCTTAAAGACTTCATATGTACAAGAAAACTTATAAGCAGACCTATAATCTGAATAGTGTTCTCCATTATGAAATTCATAAACGTGGATTCTATCTGCATTTAGAATTTCTTTAACATACTCTAGTTTATTTAAAATCTCTAAATCTAATTTGTTTTGTTTAGGTAACATCTTTCCTACATTGGTCTTTTTAAAGTATTGATTTAGATATTGTTTGCAAAAGAATAAAGACACTATAATAAATGCTATAAACTGTCCTATCTCCTTTGCTAAATTAATTATTTCATCCATTGTTCCTCCTTTTTCAACCTCTTAAAGTTATTCCAATAGCCATTAATGGAACCGCATTATCATCATTATGGACATCATTCTGATAACCTATACCAGCTTCATAAGTTTTATCATCAATGTATGTTAAAATTCTATATACACTAATGTTTGTACCACTTCTTGTGTTTATTATGCAATTTTTACCTTTTAAACAGCAACTAATTGCTTGATTTTGTAAATTACTTGCTGATAAACCTAATACCCATAGTATTAAATCATACTTATCAGAATTTAGTTTTATTCTAGTACCAGAAGAAATACTAGTTCCTGCGTTTCTCCATAAGATTTTCCAATTTTTCTCATATCTTGGTATCATAAAATCTAAAATATTACCATTTTTATCTTTTAAAACATTATTTGCCATATAATCGGCTATTTAATTCTCTCTCACTTCCAACGTCCACAAGCTACATAACTCAAATTCATACTCGAGAAACTTACAGTTGTTGGATAAAAGCCATAGAAACTAAAATTATTAGTATTAATGCTATTGACATTAATGCTGAAAACTCCGAAATATTGAGAAGTAGCATTAACTGCTAAATTTTCTGTAGATATGAATGATGTTGGAAAATTTACTGGAGTTGAAACTGTTCTGTTGAAAACTCCATAGTAATCTGAGCCGCCATTTATGGCAATGTTAATTTTGCCAAAACATATCATCACTCCATTTTTAAATTTAATAGCTGTTCCATTATCATTAGATATTGTTTCTACAATTTTCTCATATCTCGGTATCTTAGGATTTAGTATTTTTCCTAATTTATCTTTTAATACTTCATTCACATTTTTCGCTTTTTAGCTTAACTATGAGTTTTTTATGCCTATAACCGAAATTGGTATACAGTTATTCGAACTATCAGATGTTCCCCACTTTGCTATACGACTCTTATATTGCGTATCACTTACATAGTCAATGATTCTCCTAATAAGAGTGGCATCGTTATAACCAATTGTAGAAGCAGTTACATTCTCGCCTTTTAAACAATTTGAAGAAAAGTTGTTGCTCGCACTTGTCGAATAAGCAAAAATCCATTCTAACTCATCATAATCGTTACTAGACAAGTTGATAACTACATCTGCTCCCATTTCTTGACTAGGATTAGAATTAGTCCATAAGACCTTTCTTAATCTTTTTTCATATCTAGGAATATTAGGATTAAGGATATTCTCATCTTTATCCATAAGTACACTATTACTCATAGTTACACCTCTTTTGAGAGAGAGAATTAAATGTTAGCCTCTCCCTCCTTTCATAAGAGGAGTTAAGCAGTAAGCTCCCCCCCCCCATGTAACATATTGTAAACTTTTTCATTATAATTTCACTTTCCTTTCTTAATCACTTTCTGCTATCGCTTGTTCTAATTTTTCGTCTGTACAAGTACCTTGATAGACACCTTGTATGACTGCTTCCCTTAATTGGTTCATATCATCATCAGTTACTTTATTTACTTCAGGGATATTAGGGTCTGTTTGAAAATTTTCTTTTTCATTATAAATTTCTATCAATTAAACCACCTCCATTTTTTGTCTAATTGCATAATATTTATTTAATTCTAGACTTGATAAATCTATTGTTTGATATGTAATAGTCTTGTCATTAGAGACTATTTCTACATTATTTATTAACTTATCTATGTATAAACCAAATGCTATGACAGTAGATGTTTCTGTAGTGTTTTCTTTATCATAAGAAACCTCTTTACTGCTACCATCTTGATAGTTAATTATTACTTTGTTATACAACTTAGCATTGTCATAACTATCATCTGTGTTTATAGCATTATTTAGATAAGTACTAGCCTCTTGATTTAGCACTTGATTAGCATTATTTCTATCTGCTACTTGCAGTACGTTTATGAAGTTTAAGAACATTGTTTCATATATATTCTTTTGAGTAACATTTGTGTCTGCTATCATTGTTAAGTTAGTCTCTGATAATAAGTTTTTACTAGTTAAATCAATACCATTTAGATAAGTATTAGGTATCTCTACTGTAGATACTGTAGTATTATTGTTTATCGTTTTATTATATAGATTTCTCGCAAACACTAGGCTATCATTTGAATAAATTTCTGTGCTATTTGGTATTAGAGCATTAGTATTTGTATAAGGCTCTCCGTTATAATTAGAAGCACTATAGTTTTCTTTAACTAATATCTGATTCCAGTATGCTTCTGTAAACGTTGTTTTTGTTATAAAACCATTAACTAAGTTAAAATTAGATTTTACAAAGAAATATTCAGACCTAAACCTAAAAGGCTTCTGGCTTGCTATAAGTTTTGGATTCCACTTATTTTTATATCTAAAATAATAAAAATCTCCTATTTCGTCTTGATCGTCATCTTTGCAGTAAAGAATATAAAGCTCGTTATTGTTTACACTAAGATAAATACCTCTTGTATATATATAATCTGCTTCTCCTAATTTTTCTAAAAACAGTTCTTCCAAGTTATTATTAGAAATAGTGTACTTATATAGCCCTATATATTTTTCTTCAATTACTCCACTATTTCCCCAATATTCATTTGATAATACAAAATAAACAATATCATCATTAATAAAATAACATTGATTGTTAAATCCGATTGAATCTATATATAAACCTTTAGAAGTTATTGTTTTTCTATTCCAAGATGTATCATCATAATCTTGTGAATATAAATATATTGGCTGATTTAAGGAATTTGACGTTCCAGTAGCTATTATTTTAAAAGCTATATTATCATCACTATCAAATGTAGCGATAGCACCTCCAAATACAACACCTTCATTATTAACGTTAAGTGAAGTACTTTGAAATTTCCACTCATTTTCGCTTCCTACATTTATTTTTAAATCAATACATCCAATTGCATCAAAATCAAGTGAGTTTCCTATATTATTGGCTCTTGAACCTGCTAAAAAGTAGTGAGAAGAGTTAGGATTTTTAACAAGATATTTACAGTAAAAATTAAAATAATTAGATGGAAATATGTATGATTTTTGCAAAGTAAGAATATAATCATTATTTATTTGTTGAGTAAAATTGTTAAGCATGATAAATCTTTTTTGACTTATTTGTACGTACTGCTCATTATTATAAGAATAGACTGCGTCATCTACTGCAAAAAAGGTTCCATCAGAAGCTACTTGCATTTGTTGAATATACCTCAGTTTAGTACCACTATCATATTCTTCAAATAACTTTATCGGTTCAAAATTGCTATTTAACAAGTATATAAAACCAAATGCTTCATCTTCTACTGTTCCGATAGAATAACCACCATACAAGACAGTAAAATTACTTGTGTTTTCACTAGGAGCTATTAACCCTTCTATTCTCATAGAAGTCCATGTTCCACCATTTGGCAAGAAATTTATCCACTCACTTCTAGAAATTTCATCAATAGACTTAAATATCTCCTCAGTAGTACCTTGCTCGTTAGGTAACTTACCTATTAAGTAGTCAAATAAAGTTTGTTTAAATTCATCTGTCATAGTTACCCTCCTAACTTATTAAAGGCATCTCTAAGCCTGATTCTAATGTGTTGTCGCCAGTTATTTCTAACTCTGTAATTTGCAAGTTACTGAATACGATATTAGCTGTATTTTCTATATCTACGTTACGAGCTATGTACTCGCCTTGAGAGATGTTACCGTTAGCTTTAGCTCTTTGGTTATCGAAATAGTTAAGCTCATTTTCTGTATCGAAGTTATTGCTTAATTCATACTCATATCTTGTTTGAATAAAATCGCCAGCTTGAAGAACATTAGTATTTTTTGTTTTAACTAAATACTCTCCATTTATGTGTGTAACAGGTGAACTAAACTGGTACTTACCACCTAATTTAAGAAAATCAGTACTAGCAGTAATGTTTATAGTTAATTCTG
>CAMLTY010000057.1 GCA_946486465.1 uncultured Mycoplasmatota bacterium | reverse complement strand
AAAATGAAAATGAAAATATTAAAAAATAACCCTAACATAAGTAATATCAATGATTTTGAAGATAATTCCCCAATGGGAACTGAAGATAGTAAAACTCAAATTTATAGATATATAAGGCTTACAGAACTTATTAAATCATTACAAGAAAAAATAATAAATGAAGATTTATCTATGAGAGCAGGAGTTGAACTTTCTTATTTATCTAAAGAAGAACAAGAAATAGTAAATCAAGTAATAGAAGATGAACAAATAAAATTATCACTTGTGCAATCTCAGAAAATAAGAGCAAATAAAAATAACATTACTTATATAGAGGTATTAAAACTATTAAAAAATGGCAAAAACAAAGTAGATAAATTTACAGGGAAGCTGAATAAACAAGTATTTAAAGAATATAAAGACAAGTTTAATTCAGATAAGGAATTTAGTATTTTAGTTAAGAAATTATTAGATGACTACTTTAAAAGCGACAGCGATATATAGCAAGATTCCCCTTTGTACTGACAAAGGGAGCAAAAAGTACCTTTTTTTGATCAAGTGGTTACACCACATAAGTTTTATTAACACAAGGAAGGAGATATATTGAGAAAAACAGACAGAATAGAAATAAGGGTAACTCCTGAAGAAAAGATGCTTATAACAACAAAAAGCAAACAAGCTAATAAAAGTATTTCTGAATATATAATCAAAAGTTCTATTGGTAAAGAAATTATAGTTATAAATGAATTACCTGAAATGATAACAGAACTTAGACGAATAGGAAATAATATTAATCAATTAACAAGATTAGCTAATAGCAGAATAATTACTTGTGTTGATTTAGAAGATACAAAAAAGGAGTTACAAAAGTTATGGCAATCATTAAATTTATTAACAACAAAGTCAGTTTAAAAAAGACTTTAAATTATATATGTAAAGAAGAAAAAACAGATAAAAAACTAATTTCAGGTAAAGATTGCATACCAGAAATAGCTTATGAAGAAATGATGACAGTTAAAAAATTGTATAACAAGCTAACAGGTAGAGAAAAAATACACTTTGTGCAATCCTTCTCTCCTACTGATAAATTAACTTATGAACAAGCTCACGAAATAGGAATAAGGATGGCAGAATACTTTAAAGATTTTCAAGTTGTAATTGCTACACATATTGATAGAGAACACATACATAATCACATTGTTTTAAATACTGTGAATTACAAAACAGGTTTGAAGTTCCACCAAAGTAAACAAGATTTACAAAAAATAAAAGAATTTTCAAATCAAATTTGTAAAGAATATGGACTTACTGTTACAGAAAATAAATCAAAAATATCAGATATTAAGATAAATGAATATCAAGCAAGATTAAAAGGTATTAGTTGGAAACAGCTACTTATAAACGATATAGATTCTGTAATGGAAAAAACAAATAACAAGTATGAATTCTTTAGAGAAATGAACAAATTAGGCTACAAAGTAAATTGGAGTAAAGAAAAATTAAGCATTATATACACTACTCCAAAAGGTTATAAATGTAGTGATAGAAAACTCCATAATGAAAAATATTTACGAGAAAATATGGAGAAATATTTTAAAGAAAAATCTAAGAAATTTATTAAAAGTGTATGTAAAGAAAAAGTTAGATATAAAAGTATTCACTCTAGCCTTGCAGATATTATTGAACAATTAAGCAGAAACAAACAAGCTGAAGATACACATACTTTAACTGGTTTAAATAAAAGTGCTAAAAAGGAATTAGTTATAGAGATGCATTATAGTACAGAAGAATTAGACGAAATGGAATTCTAGGAGGTGGTAATTATTGAAAAACAGAATATGTTAGTTCTCATAGTTGAAAATAGTAAAGATCCTGAATTAAAAAGAATTCCTAATAGACTAAATACTTTAAGAAGAATTGTGGGCAATGAAAATATTGAGGTTATAAAATATAAAGATGTTCTTATAGTTTATGACGAGGATGCCTTTAAAAAATTACTTCCAGTAAATAGAACTATTGACGGATTGAATATAAGAGGAAATTTTGTAATAACAGGTAATGACGAGAAACATCAAGATTTTAAGGATTTAACTGAAGAACAAATAAAAGCATATACTGTTGAATTTCAAATAGAAAATGATTTAGAACAAGGAGATGAATTAGAAAATGAATAAAAGAAAATTTGGTATAGTAGCATTTTTATCAATACTTAATGTCCCCCTAAGTATTTATTTAAGTGCTATAATCCACACAAAACTTGCTAAAATAGAATTTTCTCAAATAGTAGTTGATAAACAATTATTACTACTATTTTTTCTTGTTTATTTGCTTTTTGAAATTGTATTTATTATGCTTTTTGGTTTTGGAAATAAGAATGTTTTTCAAAGTGAAACTGTAAGTGTTACAGATAAATTAAAAACACCTGAAATAATGGGGCAAGGGCAACACGGTACAGCTAGGTGGCTTTCAAAAAAAGAGTTTAAAAAAGCTTTTAAATGTAACACTTTAAGTGATACAAATACTGCATTTAATTCAGGTGGAATTGTTATAGGCTATGAAAAACAAAAAAATAAGGAGAATATTTATTATATTGATGATAATATTCATAGTTTGGTAGTTGGAGCTACAAGGAGTGGTAAAACAAGGAGTATTGTATTACAAACAGTTGGAAATCTCGGCTTAGCAGGAGAAAGTATGATTATTTCAGATCCGAAAGCTGAAATATATCATTATACTTCAAAGTTTTTAGAAAACTTGGGATATGAAATTATAACTTTAGATTTTAAGAATCCTACTAAAAGTACGAGATATAATTTTTTACAACCTGTTATAGATGCAGTAAATAAAAATGACTTTAGAAAAGCTGAAGAATATGCTTGGGATATAACTCAAAGTTTAGTTGGAAATGAAGAAACTAAAATGGAAAAGATATGGAGAGATGGCGAAATGTCAGTAATAGCAGGAGCTATTATGAGTGTAGTATTTGATAATAAAGAACATCCTGAATATCAGAATTTGACTAATGTATATTCTTTTATATCAGAAATGTGTAAAACAGTAGGACAACAAATGCCTATAAATAAATACATTGAAAGTTTACCTCCTGAACATCCTGCAAGTACAATTTTTAATATTGCAAGAATTGCACCTGAAAAAACAAGAGGATCTTTTTTCACTTCAGCACTAACTACACTTAGATTATTTACAAGTAAAAGTATTTATGGAATGACTTGTAAAAGTGATTTTAGTTTAAAGCAATCAGGAGAAAGAAAAACAGTTACTTATATTATACTTCCTGATGAGAAAACAACTTATTATCCTCTTGCCTCACTTTTTGTTTATCAAAACTATGTTTCACTTGTAGAATCTGCTGACGAACGAGGTGGAGAGCTAAAGATAAGAGTTAATTATATTTTAGATGAGTTTGGAAATTTTACTACTATACCTGCTTTTGGAAATATGCTTACTGTTGCAGGTGGTAGAAGAATTAGATTTAATTTATTTTTGCAATCTTTTTCACAACTTGACAACAAATATGGTCGTGAAATTGCTGAAAATATAAGAGATAACTGTCAGACTTGGATATATTTGAAAACTGCCTCAAATGAAACAGCAAGTATAATCTCAAAAAAATTAGGAACTTATACTACTTCTAGTTATAGTAAATCAAGTAGTTATAGCAAATATCAAAATGGCAGTAATTCTGAATCTGTTAATTTAATTAGCAGAAATTTACTTACAGAAGATGAAATACTTAGAATTGAAAGACCTTATGTTTTAATAATTCAAGCAGGTCTATTTCCTATAATAACTAAACTACCTGATATTTCTAAATGGAAATTCAATAAATTGTTTGGTATGGGAAATCAAGAGCATAACAGAAAATTAAGATTAGAAAGAGAAAATCAAAGACCTATTAAAGAAATTGAAGATATAAAACTATGGGGAATATGGAATGTTTATAGATAAGGAGAATTTATGTATGAGGAAAATAAAAGAAAAAACAAAAAAGTATTTAGGAAGAATAGGAAAAGCAGGACTTGTTATAACAAGTCTTTTTTGTGCAACAAGCACTTGTTTTGGAGCTGTGCAAGACAGCAAAATAGCAACAGGTACACAAAATTTAATTACTGATTTAACAAATTGGCTTTTAATACTTGCTCCTGTACTTACAGTATTATTAGTAGGATATTATTTGCTAAGAAAATCATCAAGTGATGAAATGGATGGCAAAAGGTGGGACTCAAGAATTAAAATAGCAATTATTTGTTGTGTAGGTGTAATAGTTGCTAGTGGACTTATAAACTTAATTGTTGGATATTATAAATAAGGAGGTACATTTTGGAATCAATTTTAACTGGCTTAATTACCAGTATTATTGGTGGTGCTGATAATGTAATAAATTCTGCATTTAATGGACTTATTGATATGTGCTTTAATTCTGAAAATTACATTGCCTCAAATTTTGGTAGTACAGTAGTTGATTTTTCTGAATTAAAAGCACTTATATTAAGCTTAGCAATATCCTTAATAGTATTAAAGTTTTTAAAAAAAGGTTTTGATATGTATATTTTATGGACAGATGGAGAAGCTGATACCCCTCCCCTTACCTACATTGTCTATTTTGTTAGAGCAATAGTAGTAGCAATTAGTTTCTCAGTTTTATATGATTGGATAGTTCAAATTGTTCAATCTTTTGGAGAATCTATATTAACAGCTATGAACTTAGCAAATAATATATCACTTACTACCATTATTGCTAATATTGCAACAGCAGGTTTGTTTACAGCAATAATAGCTTTAATCGCTTTAATTCTATTATTTGTTTTATATATACAATTTTTAATGAGAGCATTAGAAATGTTTGTATTAAAATTAGGATTTCCTCTTGCCTGTGTTGGTTTGGTAAATCCTGACGGAGGAGTTTTTAAATCTTATTCGGAGAAACTTATAAAAAGTATTTTAACAGTTTTAGTACAAATTATATTATGCAAAATCGCAATAATACTGATAATGAATGTGAAAATGTTATTTGGAATCGCAGCGATTATAATGGCGATAAAAACTCCTAAGTTCCTACAAGAATTTATGCTTGGTGGTGGAACAGGAGGAATAAGTAGTGTAATTGTTACTACAAGTAAAACTATGGAGCTTTCTTCTCAAATTAAAAGAAAGCTGAGTACATTAAAGAAAGGGTAAACTATGGAAATATTAGATGAAATAATAGATTTATTAAGAGTTGCTATAATTCCACTTGGAGTTGTTTTTAGAGTAATATTTTGCTTTACTAAAATGATTTATGATGAAGATGCACAAGGATCATATAAGAAGAAAATTAAAAATACCATAGTTTTTGGAATTATAGCAGAGCTAATATTTGTAATTTTAGACTTAATTAAAAATTATTATGGAGGTTAAGAATGGAAAATGATGACTACAAGTTATATATTCCTTCTAATGTGAAAACAAGAATGGAATTTTTTAAAGGATATGGACTTAAAGAACTTATACCTACGATAATTGTTTTTGCTTGTTTACTTCCTATTAGTTTAATTATTTATAAATTAAAGGGTAGTTTTTTATTACCTGTATTAATAGAATTTATAGGAGTTGCAGGAACAATTATAGCAACTGCTAAAGATGAAAATAATTTATGTGTTACTAGGCAAATTAAATTTTTAATTGATTTTGCTAATACGCAAAAACAATACAGATATAAATATTTTAATAAATGGAGGTAATATATTGGGAAAATTATTAAATATGATATTTGGTAAAAAAACAAAAGAAAAAACTTGTAATGAAGAAATTGGAATATTAGATATTAGAAATAATTATATTTATACAAGAGATGGCAATGTAATTGCAGGAATTAAAATATATTCAATAAATACACAATTACTAACAGATAGAGAAAAAAATAACTTGATAAATGAATTATCTGCTGAACTTTCTTCTGAACAAGGAGAAATGAAATATTTTAATATTGCTAGAGCTGTTGATATATCTCCTTTACAGGAATATTTAACAGAAATTATAAATACAACTGATAATACAATTCAAAAAAAGTTACTAAAAACACACTTAAACGAAGTACAAAGATTATCTTTAAATGGAGAAATTGTTGAAAGACAATCTTTTTTAATGATAAATGCAAAATATGATGACAATTCAGAGAAAGATTTATTAAAAAGGTGCTTAGATTTAAGTAATAAATTTGAAAGATGTGGCATAAAGGCTGAAATCCTTGATGAGCCTTCTTTAATTCAATTATGTAATAGCTTTTTAAATATGAATTATGCTCATAGAGAAGATACAGATATTGAGGATAAAGTTTTGATGCTGAAGGAGGCTTAAATTGAAGAATAAAGAAATTATAAGAATAACAGAAAACTTAACTTTACTTAATATTCTTGCTCCAATAGGTGGAATTGAATATTATAAAAATTATTTTAGAGTTGGAGATTACTTAGGCAGGGTTTATGCAATAACAAAATACCCTCAAAAAGTAAAGGTTGGATGGCTTGAAAACATTGCAAATATACCTAACACAGTTTGCTCTATAAATATATCTCCTACTGAAAAAGATACATTAATGCAGAATATAAGTAAAGGTATTAGGCAAAATGAAATTCAGTATGATAGCATTAAAGACG
>CAMLTY010000056.1 GCA_946486465.1 uncultured Mycoplasmatota bacterium | reverse complement strand
TGTGCATTGTATAACTTTTATATTGCTTAATTTAATTTCCGAACAACTCTAATAAAAAGAAAAGCATGTTAAAAGATATAGTTATAATAGATAAGGAATCTAATGGAACAGTTAGTCTTAATATGAAAGTAGAGTTATTATTTATAGATGATGAGACAGTTGAAGAATATATACTAACTGGTGATATTAACAGCAATATAGATGATAAAAGTATTACAATAAATAGTCCTTTAGGTTCTGCAATTTATGGTAAAAAGATAGGAGATAAAGTAAGTTATAAAGTAGGGGATAACACTTATAATGTGGAGATATTAGGAATAGAAGCTTGTAGTTAAAATAATCTTTCCAAAAGTTAATAGATGTGTTAGAATAAAATTAATTGAAACAGGAGGAGTTAATTTATGTTTGGTAAGAAGAAAAAGAATATTATCGATGATAAAAATACCAATAATTCACAAGAAAAATATACTATGAAAGAACGATATAATGCTGAAGATTTATATTTGGCAAGATTGAAATGGGTTTCTAGTGATAACGTAGATTTTTCTGGACCTATGAATAAAGAAACAGAAATAAAATATCTTTTTGAAAAAAAAGGAGAAAAATATAAAGAGGTTTTTACAGGTTTTGAAGCAGATATAATTGAAGAATACTTTAATTTACCATACGTTATAGACATTATGCCTTTAATCGAAGTTCATGAAGACTTGAAAGGAACAATATTTCCTAGATTTGGAATGTTAACATTATTTAACGAAGTTAACAAAAAAGAAATGCAAGAAGAAAGAGGTTATCAAAAGAAATTGGAGAGTGATAATAAATGAAAGAAACATATGATTTTTTAGTAAAAACAGAAGTTAATTATTTAAGTACTATTGATGGAGATAAACCTAGTTGTAGACCTTTTGGTACACCAATTATATATGATGATAAGATTTATATTTTGACTAGTAAACACAAAAATGTTTCTAAACAAATAAATAAAAATAATAACGTTTGTATTGTCGCTTATGATGGAGAAAACTGGCTTAGGATAAACTGTAAATTAATAGATGATAGTAGTAATACAAACGTTAAATCTAAATTTTTAGAAGAATTTGATGATTTAGAAGAAGCGGGTTATAGTTTAGATAATCCTGATATGCAAGTTTTATATATGAGTAATGTAGAAGCAATACTTTATGATGAAGATGGTAATGAGTTAGAAAAATATTGTTTTTAAATAATTTGTATGATATAATACAAGCAAATTTATAAGGGGGAAATTTGATATGAATCATCTTAATTCTGTAGCACTACATATTACTAATATATGTTCTCATAATTGCCCTATGTGTTATGCTACTAATCAAATGCAAACAAAAAGAGAAAGTGACCTTGATAATTTAAAGAAAATTGCAATAGAGTTAAAAAAAGCAAATGTTTGCGAAATTAATTTAGTAGGAGGAGACCCTTGTGAGTATTCACATATAGAAGAATTACTAAAGTATCTGAATAGTTTAGGATTTTCTCTTCCAATTCTTTCAAATACTCATAATTATAAAAACTCTAGTATTGAAAGAATTACACCTTATGTTAGCTCACTTGAAGGAACAATTCATGGAGAAAATGCTAAAATTCATGATGCTTTCTGTGGTGTAGAAGGTGCTTATGATAATTTAGTTAGTAACTTAAAATTATATAATAGTCTAAAAGATAAAAATCAAAATATTGGTATAGTTTTGAATGTAATGAAACATAACTATAATCATTTATATGATAGTATTTATAGTTTGAAAGAACAAAACTTGGATATAGATTATGTTTTAGTTCAAAGAATTGGGGCATATGGTAAGGCTTATGGTAAAGATAAATATACGATGATTTTAGAACAAATAATTTCTGCTTTTGAAAACATCGATAGGATAAATAAAGATTTAAATGTTGAAACAAGAATGGTTGATGCTTTTCCATATTGTTTAATACCAGAAAAATATCATCAATATTTAGATAGATGTGACTGGGGATTTGGAACTGCTGCTATTGATATGGATGGCAATTTATCAAGATGTGCTGTATGTTTTGAAACAATTGGTAATGTTTTAACAGATAATATTATAGATTTATGGGAAAATAGTGAAGAACTAAAAGAATTTCGTAGTAAAGAATATTTAAATGATATTTGTAAAAAATGTGATATTTTAGATAAATGTGGTGGCGGTTGTGCTATAAGTTGTGGCACTGCCAAGTTAGAAACGGACCAATTAGTTAAAAAATTAAAATTATAAGGATACTTTATACAGGTATCTTTTTATTTATTTCATAACAAAATACCTAACTTTTTTAAAAGCTAGGTATTGAATGACTTAGAGCTTCTAAAGTTTTCTAAGCACTATTCATTATATATTATACTCATTAAGTTTTATTTTATGTATTTGGGTAACCCATAATTTTCAGTATATCATTAATAGATATAGATGATAATTTACTGTCTAAAATTTTAATTTCATTATTAATCCTTTTTATCATTTCGTTATATAAACCTTTTGTTAAAATTAATTTTAATGCTTTAATCATCATATAAAGATTTGTTGTATTATCTTTAATATTATAATTTTTATCTATTAGTTTAAAACTTAAAGTGTATTTATCTCTAAAACAGAAAAGGCGGTCAGAATGAGCTGCAATATTTCTAATGCTAGTAAGATTTTTTAAAATCTGTTTTAATGATTTGTCAGATATTTTAAAATATTTAGCAATTTTCTGCCTATCTTTTTGTTTTAGTAATCCATAATATCTACTAGTAACACCAAAAGTTAAAATTTTCATTAATACAAATGGTGGAATATAACCGTATTTATCTTTATAGTGGGTAATTGCAGAATGTATATTATAATTATGATTAATTTCTTCATTTATTTTATTTATTAGTTTTTCTTTAGTTTCTATTTGGGCGTTGTCATCCAAATTATCTATAGTTAGATAATTTATTAATCCATAGTTTTTAGAAATCTGGTTTGCCATTAAAGATTTAATAATTGTTTCAATTTCTAGTGTGTATTTTAAAATAATATATTTTAGATTTTTATCAAATTCAAATAGAGCAAATATTTCATCAAATGAGACATTAGGCAAATAATTATTATTACTATCTTTAAAATTGAATTTATAACTATTAACTATCGAATAATAAGTGTATTTTTCAATTTTCTTTATTGCTTCTTCTTTATTAATAACATTAACTTTTTTGGAAATTAAATAATCAATTAATTGTTCATTACTCATATATTCTTTCATTTAGATGCTCCCTATAAATAAAATGACCAGGGGCTTCTAAAGTTTCCCTGGCACTACTCGGTATTAATATATCATTTTAATTACGTATTGTCAAATATTTTTTAAAAGAAGTGGATGCCCCCAGCATTATACCGAGGTGTGATATCCACTTCTTCTGTTACTAATATCATAAGTGCTAAATAATATGCAAGGAAAATTTTATAAAATTAGAGGCGATGTTCCCGTTACAAAAGTAACAGAATGAAATTACCGCCTCTTCTACAAATAATATACATTAATGTTAGTTAATAATCAAGAATTTTAATGCATAAAGTTAATTTTTTTGATATTCTATTAATGGGTGAAATTTATGGAGAAAATATTAATTGTAGAAGATGATGAAACTTTAAGAGATGAGCTATCTAATTTATTATCTAATTCAGGTTATGAAGTATTAGTGTTAACAGACTTTAAAAATAGTAAAGAAGAGATTATTAAATTTAATCCAGATTTAATCCTTTTAGATATTAATATTCCTTATCTAAATGGAGAGGTATTACTTAAAAATCTTCGTGATGATAAAGTAAATACTCCAGTTATTATGCTAACTAGTAGTAATAAAACTATAGATGAAGTACTATCTATTAGTTATGGAGCGGATGATTATATTACTAAACCATATAATCCTACAATACTGTTACTTAGAATTAATAATATCTTTAAGAGAATGAAGAAAAGTTTTGATTACTTAGAATATGATGATTTAAAGATTTATCCTAATAAAGGAATTGTTGTTAAAGATGAGGAAGAATTTTACTTAACTAAGAATGAGATGTTAATCTTTACTTATCTTTTAAATAATAGAGGTAGTATTGTAAATCGCGATGATTTAATGAGTTATTTATGGAATAGTGACCTTTATATAAATGATAATGCTTTGACAGTTAATATTAGTAGATTAAGAGGAAAACTATATGATATGGGATATAGAGATGTCATTGTTACAAGAAAGGGAGAAGGTTATTTATTAAAATGAAACTAAGTACTTATTTAAAAGATAAACTTTATGCTTTTTTAATCTTTACTATTTATATAATCATATTAATACTATTTTTAATCGCTTTAAAATTAACTAGCAGTATTATTATCTTTATAACTGCTTTTACTGTTGCTGTCTTTTTTATTATATTATTTTATGATTACTTTAGAAAAAGAAAGTTTTATGAGGAATTACTTGATAAGTTATATTCTTTAGATAAAAAATATCTTTTAATAGAGATGTTACTTGAGCCTAATTTTTTAGAAGGTAAGATACTTTATGATGTTTTAGATGAAGTTAATAAGAATGAACATGATTTAATAAGTAAGCTAAAAAATAAACAGGAAGACTTCAAAGAATATATAGAGTTATGGATACATGAAGTTAAGCTTCCTCTTGCAAGTCTTACCTTAATTAATAGAAAAGATAAAAATACTTTAAGAGAATTAAAGAGAATAGAGGATGATGTAGAACAAATTCTTTATTATGTAAGATGTGAAAATGCTAATAATGATTATTTAATTAAAGAGTGGAATCTTGATACTATTATTAAAAATGTAGCATTAAGAAATAAAGATGATTTACTTGCCTTAGATATAGACTTTAAAGTAGATAATTGTAATTTAAAAGTATTAACAGATTCTAAATGGTTAGAGTTTATTATTAATCAGATTGTTAGTAATAGTATTAAATATAAAAAGGATAAAGATTCTATTATAGAAATAACTGGTGAAGATTCTGATGATTTTGTTACTATTACAATCTATGATAATGGTAAAGGTATTAGTAAAAGTGATTTACCAAGAGTTTTTAATAAGACTTTTACAGGTAATAATGGAAGAACTCTTAGTTCTAAATCTACAGGTATGGGACTTTATTTATGTAAAGAGTTATGTAATAAGTTAGGACATAAAATAGAGATTGATTCTAAGGTGAATGAATATACTAAAGTTATTATTACTATTTATAAGAAAGGACTTTATAATTTAGGAGGATAGAAATGGATAAACTAGATTTGCGTTATTATTTATATCATGCGATAGAACCTATAGATTATAGTAAAGAAGATAGTTTATATGAACGATTAGAATTATTTTTAAAAACAGGTTATATTTTTAAAGGCGTTGAGCTTGCAGAAAAAATACCTTTAGAGTATAGAAACAAAGTTTTTGGATGTGATCCATATGTTTATTTTGCTTTAACAGTTGATAATATGTTACCTAAAAACATAACGAGTCCGTATGGTGAAGATTCTGCTTTTATGTATCATATAGAAAGCAATCTTGCTTTTATGTTTGATGATACAATTATAAAAAAGTTTGAAATTATAAATTTACCTAGTTGGATTTGTTATGAAGTTGTTATAACTTCTAGTGTTCCTCTTACTATGGTAAAAGCCTTATATTATCCTGAAAAAAATATTTTAGATTTAATAGAACTTTATAAGACAAATACGAATGATGAATATATGTTAAGAGAAGCTAGCTATTTAAAAGAAGTATTTGGAAAGGAAAACGAAAAGATAAAAGAAAAACTTTTACTTGTTTTAGAGAATCCAAAAAAATATTTGGATGGTTATTATAACAAAGTAGAAAAAATTAAAGAAATTCTTAATGCTTATGATTATGATATACCTATAGTTAGTCCAAGCGGTTATGTTTTAGATAAACAAGAAGAAACAAAGTATATTAATGATAATTATGATGAAGTTAAACAACTTATTAAGAAACGATTATAACCTTACAAAAAAGTAAGGTTCTGTAAGGTTAAACAAACGACAAATGACATAAATAGTAGTATATTTCTATACAAGGAGGAGAAATTATGTCAAATTTATTAAAGATTGATAATATTGAGAAGTATTATGGGTCAAGAAGTGGTTTAACTAAAGCGATTAATAATATTTCTTTTGAAGTAAGTAAAGGTGAATTTGTCGCTATTATGGGTTCATCTGGTAGTGGTAAAACTACTTTACTTAACTGTATTTCTACTATTGATAGAGTAACTTCAGGTCATATTTATATGAATGGTGTTGATATTACTAAACTAAAGGGAAATGATTTAAATAAGTTTAGAAGGGAAGAGTTAGGTTTTATCTTTCAAGACTTTAATCTTTTAGATACCTTAACTGCATATGAAAATATTGCCTTAGCTTTATCTATTCAAGATAAGGGTTATAAAGAGATAGATAGTCTTATTAAAGATATTGCTAAAAAGTTAGGTATAACTCATATACTAAACAAATATCCTTATCAGATGAGTGGTGGTGAAAAACAAAGAGTTGCTAGTGCTAGGGCAATTATTACAGAGCCTAAATTAATACTTGCCGATGAGCCAACAGGAGCCTTAGATTCTAAATCTAGTAAGATGTTACTTGATAGTTTTAATTACTTAAACGATGAGTTAGATGCAACTATTTTAATGGTTACTCATGATGCTTTTACTGCTAGTTATGCGAAAAGAGTAATATTTATTAAAGATGGTAAAATATTTAATGAAATTATAAGGGGAGATAAGAGCAGGAAAGAGTTCTTTGATGAGATTATTGATGTAGTTACCCTTTTAGGAGGGGATTTAAATGATGCTCTTTAA
>CAMLTY010000055.1 GCA_946486465.1 uncultured Mycoplasmatota bacterium | reverse complement strand
TTATCTTGCGGGTATGGCGGAATTGGCAGACGCGCTAGACTTAGGATCTAGTGTCTTAGACGTGCAGGTTCAACTCCTGTTACCCGCACCACTTAATGTAATTAAATCCTTATAATGTAAGGGTTTTTATTTTGTTCAAAAAAATATGAAGATATGGTACAATATACTTACTGGAGGTATTGTTATGATTAGTAAAAACAATTTAGAATGTATAAGGGAAGACTTTAGTGATATTGATAAAGAATATAGAAATATAGAACAAGAAATATGGGGATTAGAAGAGGTTCCTATAGTTAAAAAGTATATTGGATTACAAAAAAAGAAAACCGAACTTGAAATTAAAAGAAAAAATCTATATGGATTAATGAAACATGGTGAGTATGAAAACTGTGATCATTTGTGGGGTATTTCTATGGATGAATATGGAGAATATGATTGTTTTTGTGTTAAATGTGGTATAAATGATAAAGTCATGAGATTATCTAATAGAGGTAAAGCAGAAGCTCTTTCTTTTGATGAGAGAGTTATGGCCTCTGTTTTAGAAGAACACGATTATTATGATGATTCTGATATAAATACAATCTGTGATAAAGAACTTGCAATGGCTATCTATAAAAAGATTAAAGAACATCATCCTGATATAGATGATAAAACTGCTGTTAAATATTTAGAGATAGCTTTAGAAGATATTAGAAATATAGAAGTAAGCGAGAAAAGAAAGAAAAATAGAGCGAAAAGACTTGGTTTAAGTCATGATTTTAATAGATGGAAATAATATGTAATTATATGTTAAGGGAGTGATTAAAAATGGAATATAATGTTTACTGCGATGAAAGTTGTCATCTTAAAAGTAATGAAAGTAAATATATGTTAATTGGTGCAGTTTATTGCCCTAAAGCAAAAGTAAAAATGATAAACGAATATATAAAGCATTTAAAAGAAAATTATAACTTTTCTAATACTATGGAGTTAAAATGGAATAAAATCGATTGGAAAACTGAGAAATTATATCTAGACATAATAAATTATTTTTTTAATCAAGATTACTTAAAATTTAGAGCGATTATTATTGATAAAACAACACTTAATCACAAAAAATATAATCAAACTGAAAATGATTTTTATCATAAAGCATATTATGAAATGCTAAAATACATTATTATACCGGGGAATACTTATAACATCTATCCAGATATTAAAGATACTCATTCATATTACTATCATCAGATAATGTTAAGTTTTTTGAGAATAAAGTTAAGTGATAATAATTCTAAAACAATAAAAAAAGTACAACCAATAAGGTCGTATGAATCTTCAATATTACAAATTAATGATGTTTTATTAGGTGCTCTATCTTACTACTATAGAAATATACAAACTAACAAAAGTAAAATAAGAATAGTAAATGAAATAAAGAACTTATATAATGGGTCATTAAATCAAACATCATCATATAATAATTCTAAATTTAATATATTTATATGGAAATCAAATGATGATAGAAACGAAAACTAAAACGTGTTTTAATGGCCCTTTGTCAAATAAACTTACAGATGATGAGTTATATGATTATTTTCTAAAAAATATTTATTATGAAGATTTAAAAATATATGGTACTAGTATAAAGATATTTACTACACCGGTTGAAGATAATAGAATGCAAGGATATTTTCATTTAACAACTAAAACTCAAAAACAGTTTGGTATTAAAATAAGAATGAAAGAACCAAGAGCTTACTTTATAAATTATATTCCAATTATGATAAATAATTTTGAAAAATGTAAGAACTGTAATAACAATAACTGCAATAAAATTAAAGTTTGGACAGCTCCTTTTAAAAATACAAAACGTACTAAATTATTATATACAGATGATAACTATAATAGTTATATTATTATATTAGAGAGGAAAAAGAATGAAATGTATATAGTAACGTCTTATTTAATAGATGAACCACATTACTTGGATAAGATATTAAAAGAGTATGATAGATATAAAAAAACTCCTAATAGATAGGAGATATTTAGATAACTGTAAACGGATAACGCAACTTAAAAAAGTTGCGTTTCCAGGACTCATATAACTCTGGGTCATTGAGTAATTAAATTGTAGCATATTTTACATGTAAAGTCAAATGAATTCATTTTTTGCTACCACTTATATTATACTTATATTAATATTATTTATGAAAGAAAAAAGTTGATTAGTTAGAACTCTAAATAACATTTAAGAATATAATGTATCTTATTCTCGATTAAGACATGTAATAATGATTAATGATATTAAAAGTTTATGATATATATTGATGGGTAATAAAATTGCCTGTAAAAAAAAGTAATTGCAATATATGAATATAACAAATTTTAATAAACCTATTCTTTATTAATAAGTTTTGTTATTATGATAATAGTAGTTACATTATATAGTATCTCATTAGATTTAATGTTTGTTAAATAATGATATGTATATTAATTAACTTTAATAGTAGGAAACAGGTGATAACGATGAAAGTAATCTTAATGAATCAAAATAAAAAAGTGCTATTAGCAGAAATGGATGAGAATAACACATTCCAAAAAATATATGAAATTTATGATATTAACTATACACCATTATCTTTATATAATGCATATAACCATAATGAAGATGTATTAGTTGCATTAAATTCATGGTTTAAAGGTAGAGGTATTCCAGCATGGCGCCAAAATATAGAAAAGTTATTAGAAAAGTTAAATGTAGCATCTCCTACAGAACTTTTAAATAAAGCCTATGGATTATCTTTATCTGATCAATATTGGATTAAGGAAGAACAACAAAACCTAAAATGGAAAGATATAAATTTTTTTACGAATGATTTTGAGTATAAAGATTATTTAGATGTATCACTAAATTCTAATTCTAGGGAATCAAGTACAAGAATCAGCTTGCATTCTCCTAACAATACTACAGATGGAATGGTAAAAAAAGGATGGATTATTGATAAAGATAATAATAGAGTTTTAGTAAAAGGAACATATTCTATATCAGGATTAGAACCTATAAATGAATGGCTAGCTTCTAGGATTTGTAAAAGACTTGATTTAGATTATTGTAATTATACTTTAGATATATTAAGAGGGCAATTAGTTAGTAAGTGTAAGAACTTTTTAACTAAAGATGAAGAAATTATATCAGCTAGTGATATTATGAATTTAGAAAAGAGTGATAATGTTAGTGACTATGAAAAGTATGTTAGCATTTTAGAGTCTTATGGTATTAAAGATGTAAAGAAGAAATTATCAGATATGTATATAGTTGATTATTTAATGTTAAATACAGATAGACATATGAAAAATTATGGTATTATTAGAAATGTTAAAACTTTAGAATGGGAAAGAATAACACCTATTTTTGATACTGGAACAAGCCTACAATCAGATGTAACACTTCCATATTTAGATTTTGATAATGAAGAATATAAGTTTTTCCATTCTCATAATATGACAGTTAATGAGTTAGTTAATTATATCAAGTTAGAAAAATATGATTTAACAAAATTAGATGGTTTGAAAGACGAGTATAAAGAAGTTTTAGAAAAATATTCTGATGTAATTGAATTAAATTCCAAAAGGTTAGAGAAAACAGTAGAAGGTTTTGGTGAAAGAATAGAGTTATTAAAACAAGCAAAGGGAAAATATAAAGATGAAATGTAATGGATTTGATAGTGATAATTATAGATATTTTAATTTAAATAAAAGTGGAGGCTTTTCAGGTTATACTAATTTTAGTTATGGAGAACTAAAAGATAATGATATTATAAAACTATCTAATAAAGACTTAGTTAATCTATTATTTAGTAATAATTATTTCTCTTTAAAAGATACTATATATCCTTATCATATTAAAGAATATCCTAGCAATGAACCATTTGATTTATTTAAATATATTAGAATGCAAGATGCTATAACTTTTAAAAGAGATGGGGTAGTACGTTTCTCTTTTGGATATGGAGAATATGCTTTTATTAGTGACTTTATGAAAGAAAAAATGAACTCTAATATGCTGTCTACAAAATTACTTGTTGATACTACTATAAAAGAAGAAAATGAAATAATGCTTAGCTTGATTAAGGAAAGTGAAAAAGTTACATTAAGTAACAGTTCATTAAAAGAAGAAATAGTTCCTTGTAATAGACAAGGTTATAAATTTATAAAAGATATATGTTTTGAATTAGAATATCATAAAGGCGAATCTTGGTCTTTAACTGAACCTTCTTTATTTCTAGCATTGTTTAATCAAGATTTTGTAAGACTACTTTCTAATAGTACTGAGATAGTAGGTAAAGGCAAAGAAGAAATATTTTTTAGTGAATATCAAGATAATCTTGATGAAATGCCTATAAGATATTATCAAGTAAAAGATGATGTTAAAGTAGATAGCTTAGGTGAACTTTTTAATAGTTTTTCCCTTAATAACTTTGATAAAGATTATCATAGTATTATAGTAAGAGAAAATGCTAAAATGATAGATATTTGTAAAGTAAATAGAGATAATTTTAAAGAAGATGGTTCTCTTAAATATTTCTATGTTACTTATGATAATGATTTTTCTGATAGAATTGCTGAAAGAGAGCTTTTAAAAATAGCAGTTAGAGTTCCTTATAAAGAAGCTTTAAAAAGATATAAAAGTGATTTAGAGTGTATTAAAGAAAAGAAACTATTTGATGAAGCAGAAGAGTTTGTTAAAAATCATAAAGCAAGTTATAATAAATTTATTAGAAAAAATAAAGATGTAACACCAGTAGACTTTCTTCTAAGAGAAAGAAGTATGTTAGAAAAAAGATTAGTTAAGACATTAAAAACACGAGTAGATACTATTAAATAATAATATAATTAATTAGGAGTATGATGTTATGCAAAGATTTAAAGCTACTAAAATAGCAAGTTTTTTAGGAATATTTTTTAATTTATTTTTATTTGTAATTAAATTTATCGCTTCATTCTTTACTTCAAGTCAAGCGATGATGGCCGATGCTATTAATAGTTTAGGAGATATTTTCTCATCTCTCATGACTTTAATAGGTAATAAAATAGCAAGTAAACCAAGTGATGATGATCATAATCTAGGTCATGGTAAAGCAGAATACATTTATTCTCTTTTAATAAGTATTGTTATTATTGTAGTAGCAGTTACTCTATTTAAAGACTCACTAGAATCAATTCTAGTTAAAAGCGATTATACTTTTTCATATATGCTAATAGTAGTTTGTATTATTACTATAATAATTAAATTATCTTTATATTTTTATACTAATAAATTATCTAAAAGTCTAAATAGTTTACTACTTAAAGCTAACTCAAAAGACCATTTATATGATGCTATTATTACGACTATTAACTTACTAGCAATTATATTAACTAGTTTTGGTATATACTTTGTAGATGGTTTGGTGGGTGTCTTAATAGCTTTATGGATATTAATTAGTGGCCTTAAAATCTTTAAAGAAAGTTATGATGTCTTAATGGATAAAGCTATAGATGATGAAACAAAAGATAAAGTTTTAGAGGTAGTAAAAAAATATAAAGAAGTAAAGAAAATAACTCATTTTAATGCTACACCAGTAGGCTATAAATATCAAATATCTTTTACTATTTTTGTAGATGGTAATATGTCAACATATGAATCTCATGATATTGCTAATAAAATTGAACGAGAACTTGAAAAGTTTGATGAAATATATTTAACTGTAATTCATGTTAATCCAATATAGAAAAATATAAGTATAATTATATTTTCTTTGATAAATTCTAAAAATAATATATAATAAGTCCAAGGAGTGGTTATGTTGAATAAAGATTATGAAAAAGTATATGCAAGAACATTTTTAAATGAAGTTAAAAATTGCGTAAGACAAAATAAAATGAAAATTGAAGGGGATAAGGAAAAAGAGGTAGATTTAAAGCTAGAAGAAGTTATAAAAGATTTATCTTTTGAAGATAATGGCAATGTTACTAAGTATATGGTAAAGTCATTATTTTCTAACAATGCAGAAGAGACAGAAAGAGTATTTTCTACTTTAGTAGTATATTATGCTGCACTATATAATGATAATGTTGATTTACTAAAAGAGCTTTTAGAAAAGGAATTTAATTTTGGTCATAAAAGAAGTAGCCTTAATATAGGAGTTTTAGATAAAAGAATATCATCTAAGTTTGAAAGAGAGGACTATATTAAATTAGTAAAATGCCAAAGTTACTCATTTCATAAGTTTTATCATGGTTTATCATATATCTATAGAAAAAAAGAAGATGAATTTTATATAGATAAGTTTTCTAATATTATGAAAAGAACACTACTTTCACTAGAGAGTGAAGAAAAGAAAACACCTTTTGATGTAGTGGGGCCATGTGATATTGTAAAAGCATTAGAATATTTTGATGAGGATGCAATACTAAATGCTAGCACAGACCAAAGAAAATTTATTATTGATGAGAGTGATAGTTATTTAAAAAAGATGGACTTAAAAGATGTTAATAGAGTTAATAATTTTCTTAGAAATACTAATATTAAATTAGCATTATTTCAATTAATAAGACTTTTACCAAACTTTACTGATGATGAGATTTTAAAAATTGATGAATTATTTAATGAAAATAGTAGATTATATCGGGATTTAATAGTAAAAGATAGAGAAAATAACATTGAATATTTTGATGTAGATAGACTTAAAGATATACTTAATGGAAAAGACATTACAGTGGAAGAAGTAGTTACTAAAAGGAAAAGATTCCCATGGTTTAGGAGAAATAAATAGTTATTTTTTCTTTTAAATGCAACAAAAGTGTGATATAATCTACTGGTAGAAAGAAGGAGTAATATGGAAAAAATATATGTTTTTGGACATCGTAAACCTGATAC
>CAMLTY010000054.1 GCA_946486465.1 uncultured Mycoplasmatota bacterium | reverse complement strand
TGGTCTGATATAGATTGGAATAATAAATTAGTATCTATTACTAAACAAGCTAATAATATTAAAGATAGTCAAAAGTATTATGAACTAACACCACCTAAAAATCAAAAGAGTATTAGAACATTACCTCTTACTGATGTCTTATACAATGATTTAGTAAATCTTTATAATGAGAAAAAGAAATACTATGGATTTAATGAAAAATGGTTTATCTTTGGGGAATTAGATCCATTAACATTTGGTATGATGCATAGAATAAATAAAAGAATTGCTGAAAGTGCTGATATTAGAAGAATACCACTACACTCTTTTAGACATAGTTGTGCATCTCTACTAATTAATACTGGACAACCTGTAACAACAGTATCTAAGTATTTAGGACATGCTAGTACTAAAGAAACATTAGATACCTATGCTCATATGTTTCCAAATAATCTTACTAATGTAAAAAATACCATAGATAATTTAAATCTAGGTATTTAAATAAGCTTAAATAAAAAATAAATTTGGTATCTGAAAAAAGGTTTTTGGTATCTGGCTTGGTATCTAGAAAAAATTAAAAACCTCAGAAACCCTTATAAAACAAAAAGTGTTCCCTCTTTCGAGGGAACTTCAGGGGGTTCGGTTGAATATAAATCCACACTTAGATAGTGGACTATATCACCATGATAAGCAAATATACTTATCATGTACATTAATCATATCTAAAAATTTCCAACTTGTCAATTTGATTTTGAAAATTTTAGAAAATTTTTGTTACAGTTCAGTCAAGAGATAGATAAATAATGTCTATCTTTTTACTTTAAATTATATACTATAAAACAAAAAAAGAATAGACTATTATTTTGCCAATTAATAAAGTATTCTAAAAAAAGAAAAGATGTGATAATATGGCAAGTAATTATACAAATTCTTTATATCGTGATTATGAGGAAATATTAAAAAGATATGAATCACAGGTTCAATTACTACAGGAAACAAATAAATTAATAAAAGAGTTAAATGGAACTATTTCTTCATTAAATGAAACAATAGCAAATTTAACAGAAGAAAACGAGACGTTAAAAAAAGAAATATTAAGATTAAAATCACAGAATGATAAAGATAGTTCTAATTCTAGTAAACCATCTAGTACTAATGGTTATAAAAAAGTAATTATAAATAGAAGAGAGAAAACTGGAAAAAAGCAAGGTGGACAGAAGGGACATGAAGGACATAAGCTAGATAGTAAATTAGAACAATTTATTAATTCAGGAAATGTATTAGAAAGAATAGTAGAAGTAAATAAAACAGAAAAAAATAAAAATAAACGTTATAGAGAAAGAGTTGTAATTGATATTAAAGTTGTTAAAACAATTACAAGATATCGTTATTATCCAGATGAAAATAATAAATACAATATTCCAAAAGAACATAATCAAAATGTAAGATATGGGAGTAATGTAAAAACAATAGCCGTTGACTTGATGAACAACTTATATAACTCAACGGATGGAGTTGCAAGATTTATTAAAGATATTACTAATGAAGGAATAAGTTTATCAAAAGGTACCCTTATTAATTGGAATAATGAACTTAAAGAAAAATTAACATCTTTGATAAATAAAATTGAAACTAATTTATTAAATTCGTATTATATTAACCATGATGAATCAACAATAAAAATTGATGGAGAAAATAACAATATTTTTTGTGCGTGTAATAAGTTTAATACTAGACTATGGCCTAGTGAACATAAATCACAAGAGTCATTAGATGAAGTAGGTTTTTTACCACAATTTAAAGGTGTAATTGTTAAAGATGGAACAGAACTATATAATAAATATGGTATTTGTTTATCACAGTGTTTGTCCCACATCTTAAGATATTTAAAAGGTATTTATGATTATATTCCTCACAAATCACCTAAAGAGCTTAGTGAATTTCTTTCATATTGTAATAAAATGAGAAATGAACTTATTAAAAAAGATATTACTTCTTTTTCTATAGAAGAATATAACTCATTAATTGTAAAATATAATGAGCTTATAGATAATTGGGAGAAAGAGTTAAGAGAAGATACTGATAATTATCTGTTTGATGATGAACTAAAACTTTGGAAACGAATGAAGTACGATAAGAAAGCAATGGATAGTTCAATAAGAGGAGACAAAGATGAGATATTATACTTTTTAAAAGACTTTAAAGTTCCTTCTACCAATAATCCAGCGGAAGTAGCACAAAGAGGTGCAAAGATTAAACAGAAGATAGGAAAGTTTAGAAGCTTTGAAGGTGCTGATGCTTATTGTATTATAAAAAGTTGTATATTAACTTATAAGAAAAATAATATCAATGTATATAATGCTTTAGTTTCTGCTTTTGATAACAATTTAGTTTTAATATGAAAAAAGTAAGTAATCCTTACTTATTTTCTAGTTCCTTGACTGAACTGTAACAAATTTTTACAACTAGCTATGTATAATGGTATTAATTAATCTAAGTTTATTAGCATCATTCTCTTTATCTAGTAAGTATTCTAGGGAATCTTCTCTAGCTTGTAACAATATTTTGTAATCTGCTTTTAAATCTGCTATCTTGAAAGTCATATCACCACTTTGTTTAGTTCCAAACAAATCTCCGTGACCTCTTAGTTTAAAATCCTCTTCACTAATTTCAAAACCATCATTAGTACTTTCCATAATCTCAAGTCTTTTCGTATCATTATCACTAATTAAAATACAACTAGACTGTAATTCACTTCTTCCTACTCTTCCTCTTAACTGATGAAGTGTAGATAAACCAAATCTTTCAGCATTAAATATTACCATCATTGTAGCATTAGGAACATCTACTCCTACTTCGATAACTGTTGTACTAATTAGAATCTGTACTTTATTTTGTAAAAATTCATTCATAATCAACTCTTTTGCAGCGCTAGCCATTTTACCATGAACTAAATCTATTTTATATTTACTACCAAAAGCAAGAGTCATCTTTTCTTTTAAGTCATTTACATTAGTTAAATCACTATTTTCACTTTCTTCAATAAGTGGTGCGATAACATATATCTGATGACCTTGTTTTAATTCTTCATACATCATTTCTAAGACATCTTTAATTTCTTTATTAGTCTTAACAACAGTTTTAATTTTCTTTCTACCCTTAGGTCTTGTCTTAATAGTAGATACATCCATATCACCATAAATAGTTAAAGCATAAGTTCTAGGAATTGGTGTTGCACTCATATATAAAGTATCAGGCTTTTGCCCCTTATTCTGTAGATTAGCTCTTTGATTAACTCCAAATCTATGTTGTTCATCTGTAATAACTAATCCAAGATTATGATAAGTAACATCTTCTTGAATTAAGGCATGAGTTCCAACAATTATATCTATATCACCATTTTTTAACTCTTCATAGATTAAATCTTTTTCCTTCTTAGGAGTTGAACCTGTAAGTAAAGCCATATTTAAGTTATAGTTAGCGAAGATATCTTTTAAATTACTAAAATGTTGTGTTGCAAGTATTTCAGTAGGTGCCATTAAAGCACTTTGATAGCCACTTAAATAATTTGCATACATTGCTATAAAAGAAACTATAGTCTTACCACTACCAACATCACCTTGTAGTAATCTATTCATTCTACTCTTACTCTTTAAATCTTTAATAATTGTATTAACAGCAGTATTTTGATCTTTTGTAAGTTCATATGGAAGATGCGAAATAAATTCATTAACTTTCGATTCATCTATCTCACGCTCAATTCCACTATTCGCTTTCTTATTCTCTTCCTTTAAATAATTAATTTTAAACATAAACTCAAATAACTCTTCATATTTAAGTCTTATCATCGCTTCTTTTAATTTCTCTTTACTAGGAGGATTATGTACTATATTTAAAGCCATTCTCTTATTAGAAAAATTATACTTTTCTTGATACTTTAAAGGTATACTATCATGTATTTCTTTACTTTGACTAAGTAGTGCCATATTAATATATAAAGCCATATTTTTATTAGTCAAACCACTAGTTAAATGATAAACAGGCTCTATCTTTACTTTATTAGATAAAGACTCCATCTTTATTTCTGATGCTGTTATTACATTTTTAGGCTTATCAAATTTACCTATAACAGTAGCAGTAGTACCAACAGTAAGTTGACTTTTTAAAAACGCTCTATTAAATATTGATACTCCTACAACTCCACTAGCTGTTACAAGACGAAAATTCATCTTATTAAGTCCTGCTTTAAATCTAACTAATATAGGACTACTTTCTATCTTACCATCTATAATTATATGATCTCCATCATTTGTCTCTTCTAAATTGCCTCTAACTAAAAATTCATATCTAAAAGGATAATGTGTAACTAAATCATCTACAGTATTTATCCCTATCTTAGAAAGAAGTGTTAAAGCTCTAGGTCCTACACCTTTTATATCTTTTAATGCCACAACACACCACCTCTTTTTCTGTCTCATATTATAGCATAATTTTTAGAATTTTAAAAGAAAATAAATCATAAAATTTTAATAAAGGGAGGAATTTATGAAAGTAATTGCAAATGGTGGTGCTTCTACTAAAAACGTTGCTAATAATACATTAGATGCCATTTATTTAGGATTAAAAGCCCCATATATAGATGGCTTTAAATTTAAGCTTTATTTAACCAAAGATAAAGAAATTATTACTCTAAGTGATGATATAGTAGAACTTTATACTAAGGGTCTTAATGAAATAGATGATTATACTCTAAAAGACTTTTTACTTTTCAATGTAGGTAGTAAAGTTCAAAAACAACAAATAGTTACATTGAGACAAATTCTTTATATATTCCAAAATACTAATAAATATTTAATTTTAGAACTTGCCAATCAAAAAGAAAATAATGCACTATTTACTGATTTAGTTTTAAATATGGTAAGAAGTTATTCTAATAGTATTAATATTTATTTAGAAAGTGAAAATGTAGAAATAGTAGAATATTTAAAATCTACTGATAATTCTTATCCTATAGGTATTAGAGTAACTGAAGAAAGTACAGATAACTGGTATATAGATGTTGATTTTTATGATATTAATACTACTCTTTTAGATGATTTTAATATAAGAGATAAGGTTAAAGAAAATAAACTTATTATGATAGATGAGGTTAATAGGATGGAAGTATTTGATTTAATCTATGCTGAATATCAAGATATATTTAATTTTATTTATATTATAACAAATCAAATTGCTAATATTAATAGTAGTGAACAAATACAAAACAGAAGCTAAGGTTTAACTTCTGTTTTTATTAGCATTTTTTCTAATCTTTATTTTAGCTTGTGTCTTTTTATAATTATCTTTTACACTATCAGACTTCTCTTCTATTTTCTCTATGATTTTTAAATATCTAGATGCTTTATCATAGAAACTCCTTTCTACTAGATAAACAGAAGCATATAACATCATATTAGCTCTATCTTCATCATTTAAGTTAAGATCTAAAATATATTTATCAAGCTCACTTAATCTAGTTGGAGATGGTGATGAAATTATATCTTTAACACCCATCAACTTTTCTTCGTAAAATTCAATTTTCTCATTATTTAATTTATTTTTAACACTATTTCTTTTCTTAAAATTCTTCATATTCTTTCTCCTCTAATTTAAGTATAAACTTCTTTAAAAAATTAGTAAACTTTTTTCAAAAAAAGTGTTGACAAAATGACTTCAAATGATTATTATAAAAAGCACCAATTCGGAATTAGGCGAATTGGTCGCTAGTATCACACTAGCCAACCCCTTTTTATTCTTTTTTAAGAGACTGCCCTTCAGGGGGTGCAGTCTCTATTTTTATTTTTAAGCATGACAATAGTCAAGACAAAAGTAAATATACTTCATATTTTAATAATGAAAGGAGAAAAATATGAATAGAGAAGATTTTAATGATAAATGTAAAGATTGCAATGATTGTTGTTTATGTGAAGTTATAAAATGTTTATGTAATGATTGTACCGGTCCTACTGGACCTACTGGTAGAACTGGAGATAGAGGACCAACTGGGCCAACAGGGGCTACAGGAGCAACAGGTCCATCTGGAGGATCATTCAATGCTGCTGCTATGGTTCATGATGAAAACAATACAGTTGTACCTATAAATGAAGCTATTAAACCTAGTATAATTAATTTATCAAATGGTATTACTTATGATCCTACATCAGGTGAATTTATGGTACCACAAACTGGACAATATCTAATTAACTGGTGGTTCAATGTTAGAAGTAAAAATACTAACACAGAATGTGAACCTATCGCTTTAGGTATTGAATTACATCAAACTACACCTGGATTTAACCTTATCGCTCACTCATCTACTCACAATAGACTTTCTTGTTGTGATACAGGAACAATTAGTGGTAATGCCCTATTCGCTGCAAATGCTAATGATAAATTTAGATTCGTTAACACTTCTAACACAGCCTTCCAACTAGTACCAAATGATCGCTACTCTGCATCATTCTCAATTACAAGAATAAACTAACAAAAAGTTCACATCCTACGATGTGAGCTTTTTATTTTGCATTACCAAACCTTCTATCACGTTTTCGATAATTATCTAAAGATTCTTCCAAACACCTACTATTAAAATCAGGAAAATAAGTATCTGGAAAATCATATTCAGCATAACTTGACTGATAAAACATAAAATTACTTATTCTTTTCTCTCCACTAGTTCTAATAACAAAATCAAGTGGTGGTAAATCTTGATATAAATTTTTACTTACAACTTCTTTAGTAATATCTTCTATACTTAAAGAACCATCTAATACTTGTCTAACAATTTTCTTAGTCATATCAACTATCTCATAGTCACCACCATAGTTAAGACAAATATTTAAAATGCCCTTAATATTATTTTTAGTATCATCTGTAGTCTTATCCATTGCCTCAAGTACACTCTTAGGAAGATTATCTCTTCTTCCAGAAAATACTACTTTAACATTATTTTTCTTAATAGATTCTAATTTAGTATTAAATAAGGTGAATTCCAATAGTAAATGCAAATGACTTTTGTTGATATATAAGTGCGAA
>CAMLTY010000053.1 GCA_946486465.1 uncultured Mycoplasmatota bacterium | reverse complement strand
CTCTTAGAAAACCAAAATAGAGTAGAGACTAACAAGGAAATAATTGTAACTACTAAAAAGCTAACTACAGTCTCATATAAAGTAATACCTATATGTACTAATAAATCATTATCAGTGAATAGACTTCCTAAAGTTTTAAGTACTAGACTAGGACTAGATAAAAGAAAAGTATTAATAAGATTAAATCTTGCTAATAGTTCCCATCCTAAAATGAACACTAGTAATATTAATATCTGAAAACTAATAACAATAATTTTCTCTTCTTTCTTCTTTTTAAGAAATTCTTTATGTTCCACACTATAATTTGACATCTAAATCTCTCCATATCTTTTCATAATAGTAATTAAATTCTTTTTCTTTTCTATTATTAAATGGAGTAGAACGATTCTTATAATTAATATCATAAATCTTTTTAACAACACAAGGTCTTTTCGTAAGGACAACTACTTTATCACCGACGCTCAAAGCTTCCGATAAATCATGTGTTACCATAATAGCAGTTTTACCTAAGTCTTTAACCATCTTATAAACATCATCTGCAAGCATTACTCTAGTCATTGCATCCAGTGCAGAAAATGGTTCATCTAAAAGTAATATATCAGGTTTAGTAGCAAGTGTCCTGATTAGAGCAACTGGTTGAATATTGTTAAGACACAGTACAATCTAGCTTTTTATTATCATCTATATATTGATAATTAAGATTATTATTTTTACTAATAACATTCTCTCCAAGTTTTTCTTCTATATCTTTTCTCGTATTACTAGCAACTTCTCCCCCTGCTTTAGCAATTTTTCTATTTTCACTTAATCCATAAGGTTTATGCTTTTTAGCAAGCTCACGAGTTGTAATCTCACCTATATCTGCAAGTAATACTTCGATATCACTCATATTATCTCTTAAAGACTCTTTTCTAAGGCCTTTAAATTCTTTGTATTCTTTAGCAGTCATACCAGACCATTCTCTATAGATATCGTTAGTAAGTATTGCATACTCATAACCTTCATTAATACCACTTTGTTTCCATAAATCAGTTAATTTATTTCTATCTAATATCCCATTTAATCTAGCTTTAATCCATTTATCATCATAACCACGATTACGATAATAATTAATCGCTCTTTTAATAGCAATCTCGGGATCAAAAACTTCATCAATTCTTTCTTTCCCTAATCCTGCTAACCACATTTTAAAAGGTTCAGCTTTAGGACTAGGAACTGACTCTATTAATCTTAAAATATCACTTGTTTTCATAGCATCTCTTAGTCTCATTTTTCCATCAGGTGCTAACATTTTGAACTGACTACAATTTGTAGTCACTTCACTACCTTCTTTTTTTAATCTAGTTTTTAATACTGACCAATACTTCCTAGCATCTTTTGGATTTGCCAAAGCATTTATTACATCAACAACACTAAAATAATATTCCTCTTCTTTATTATTCCAAACACTTCTAATTTCCTTTCCTTCAAATAATTTGGTAATTGTTTCTAATTTATCTTGTTTCATATTTTTTCTTCCTTTCTTTTTTACTAATTATGCTAATCTCATTTTAAAAAGTTCAACTTTAAATCAAGAACAGATTCGATTAGACTTAAAATTTACTATCAATTATTTTAATTTTAGTTGTCCGATTTTTTCGGACAGCTGACTTTCTTCTAAAATAGTAATTGTTTCAGTTATAACTAGTTACAGCCAAGTTCCCTAGTATTTTTCATATAACTAGTGAAAAACATTAACTAAATACAACTAAAAAACGCGACATCTATCACGTTTACTTTTTACCATCTCTATTAATATAATATACAATTAAACTATTTTTTTCTTCAAAAATTCCACTTTATTTTTATATTTCTAATATTATCTCTAATTTCACCTACATAAATCTTATCTATAAACTCATTAACAATGACTCTATTAAGATTATCTAGCTTTTTATATCTAGATATTATCTTCTCATCAAAACCTTTAATATTCTCTTTATGAATAATAATCTTTTTATTAATATCATTTAACTGTTTAGAGTATCTATCCTTATTATCTTCATAACTACTTACTAAAGTATTAAACATCTCTAGAGAAATAACACCATTTACCTTATCTTCATAAAGGTTCTTTAAATAGTTTTTAGACTCTTCTATTTTTCTATTAATATTAACTAACTCATTTTGTAAAGATACTAACTTTTCCTTATGTATTTCATTATATTTTTTATTTACCTTTTCTTTTAATAATTCCTCATCATAAACTTTATCTAATATTTTATTAATCTCAAGAAGAACAATACTTTCTAATTTATCATATCTAATAGATGCCTTATTAGAGCAGATAATATTATTAGAGCATACTAAATACTCATGCCTTGAAGAGTTTTTCTTTCTTAAATAATGACCACAGTCTAAACAAAAAACTTTCCCAGAAAACAAATGAACAGTACCACTGCCTCTAGGTTTAGTCCTATTTTTCATCTCCCTTTGTACTTTATAAAAGGTATCTTTATCAATAATCGCTTCATGAGTATTAGGATAACTTATCCATAGACTTTTATCTTTATTAATAATTTTATGATTTTTATAACTAACAGTAGTTCTTTTACCTTGTACAAGCTTACCTAAATAAACTTCATTTTTAAGTATTGTCTTAATAGCATTGCTATTCCATTTAATCTCATCTCTTTTTTTATTACTAACAACATTTAATTTAATACCTTGTCTATACTTGTGAAGTGATGGACTTGGTATATTTTTATCATTTAAATGTTTTGCAATAGCAGAGTAGCCATATCCCTTCAAATATAAATTAAAAATATCTTTAACAACTATACTTGCCACTTTATCAACAACTAATTTATTATTATCAGAACTATCTACTAAATAACCAAAAGGAGCGAAAGGGGAGATAAACTCACCTTGTTTCATCTTAGAATTAAAAGCACTTCTAATATTATTAGAAACATCCTCTAAATACCATTCATTAACAAGACCATTAATCTGTCTAGACTTCTTATTACCAGGATTTTCTGTATCAGCATTATCAGATAAACTAATAAATCTAACATTCCACTCTTTAAATTTATTATTAATATATCTCTCTACAATCTCCATATCCCTTGAAAACCTAGATTGACTCTTACACAAAACAATATCAATCTTACCATTTTCACAGTCCTTAATTAATCTTTCAAACTCTGGTCTATAAGTACCTGCCCCAGATATATCTTCATCACAGTATTCACCAATTAAATTATAACTGGGGTTATTATTGACAAACTCCATTAACATATGTCTTTGGTTTTTAATAGATTCACTATCATCTAATCTATTTAATTTATCTTTATCTTCAATAGAAAGCCTTAAATAAATCGCTACCCTAAAGATCTCTTTCATTCTAAACTCATCTCAAGAGTAATAATGATTCTATATAATTTATCATTAATTAATTTCTTTAACTCATTATCACTAATAGATTTATCATCTTCACATATAACATTATAAGAACACATAAAAAATCACTCCTCATTAATCTATATTAATAAAAGAAGTGATTTATTATTAAACAGAAACATGAATAAAACTATTCAAATAATTTAATACAATATCAATCGCTTCGTCTACAGGTATTCCTAGCCAATTATTATTAGCTAGACTCAATATTCTCTTATAACCTGTATTATTTAAAATATTTGTTATTCTATTAATAATATCACTTATATTGTTTTCCTTCATATTCTTATCATTAAATATTAATAGTTCAAAACATTTAAGTAATTTGCTTTTATCAAGCATTGTATTTTTTATTAAATAACAGAAATCAAATATATCTTTATATCTCGTTGATCTTATTCCAAATTTTAATAAAGATTTCAATTTTTCTGTAAAGATCTGTTCTTTAGAATTAACAAGTAAACTTACTTCTTTATCAAGTATGGTTAAATCGAAAAACAACTCATCTTGTTCTATCTCCAAATACTTATTAACTCCTATATCTAATTTTGTGTTTATAATATTATTAAATTTATCTTTAATTGATATATTTAATCTTTTACCATCATAGTCTTGATGCTGTAGTTTTTCTATATTTCCTATTATTTCAATAGTTATACCATCATTAACAGTATTTAATATATTAATAAATTTAACTATTGATGTATTATCTAATGAATATCTAATAAAATCTAAATCTAAATCTCTAGTTGCTCTACGAATATCTTTAGATATATTATGTATTACAACTCCACCTTTAATAGTAATATTATTCTTAAAATTGCTCTTATAAATTTTATCTAATATAATATCTTGGCACACCTTAGAAGACGCCTCTATTCTTTTATACCCTAATTTTACATATTTATCTGTTAAATCGTTTAAATTCATTTAAAATACCTCATCCATTAAAATTTTATAAAATTTTTCACCCTCTTTAAAAACATTTAAATATTCTTCAATTAATGACATATCTAACTCATCAATAATCTTCCTATAATTTGTTATAATTTCTTTATATAAATCATATCCAATTTTATTTTTATAACGTACTAAGTCAATTAGTAATCTTTCTTTATTATATATTTTTATAGTTACTCCTTCGTATTCATATGAAGTTATTCCTAATATATATAATTCATCTTTCATTCTAATTTGTTTAATTTCATTATTATTAATATTAGTGGAATTCCTACTAGTACATAATGTAATCTTTTCTGGAATGACATCTGTAAATCCATAATAATAATAAGCTGATAGACCACTAACTACAGCATAAGGATACTTTTTCTCTATTATAGATAGATAATGAATATTTGGTTGTTCGGAATATATCCCACTTTCTATTTTATAAATAGATTTGTTTTTTAAAGCCTTTTTTAAATTATAGTCTGATTTAAATTTCTTTATTACCTCATTATAATTATATAACACTCTTACCACCTAATATAATTTTAAAGTAAAAATCACCATTAGTCAATAGAAATGGTGGCTTTTACTTTAAAAATGTAACGAAGACTAACCAATATAATAAAAGAAGTGATTTAGTACTTAAAAATAAATATTAATTATTAAGAACTTTCATAATCTCATCATCACTAATAGGTCCATGTCTTTGAATATTTATATCATCACTAGTAAGATCAACTATTGTACTAGCTTCTCCAAAAGAAACATCACCCATAACCATACCATCAAGAGTAGGGCATTCTTCTTCTATCTCATCTAAACTTCTACATACATTCATTCCCGATTTATTAGCACTCGTTAAAAATAAAGTACTTCCAACTTTATCAATTAGTTCATTTAAGAATTCAGATGGAATCATCCTAATAGCAAGTTCATCTGTCTCTCTTGTACCAACATTATTAATATATGAAAATGCCTCAGGCCTTTTATTTAAGACTAAAGTAAGAGGTCCAGGCATAAAAGCTTTAATTAGCTTAAGAGCCCTCTCATCAACAACAGCAATACTTTTAATTTGTTCTAAATCTTTACAAAGAACAGGAAAAGACTTATTAGAAGGACGATGTTTAACTTTTACAAGGTTTTGATAAGCCTTACTAGAATTAATCCTCGCACATATTCCATAAACAGTATCAGTAGGTATACTAATAACCCCATCATTTTTAAGAATAGTTGAAACTTCTTCTATTTCACTTTGTTTATATCGCTTCATAAATTCACCTCTGTTTAAAGAATTGTATCACTCTCTAATAAGACTTGCAAGCAATGTTGAAAGAAAAACACAGATATTGCATTTATCTATCTTGAATGATAATATAAAATTAATCTAGAAGAGAGTGTGTTGATATGTTAAAAAATATTGCAGGAACAACTATAAAAATAAAGTTCAAAGATGAAATGATAGAACTTCCAAAAAACGCAAAAAAACAAATTAATATTTTTTGGAAACAAAGTAAGGAAAGTAATCCTAGTCTTTTTAATGGTGAACTAATTTGTGTAAGTGAATATAAGGAATCAAATGACTTAATAGAGATTACTTGTAAAAGAACCTTTTATGCTCATCATTTATATGATGAAAGAGTAGGACTACCTAAAGAATATGGATGTCATAACTTAGTAGTAGGTTGTCTATTAGAAACCAGTGATAATTATTATGTAATAGGAGAAATGGCAAGTAATACTTCAGTTCCTAATTGTCTACAAATACCAGGAGGTAATGTTGATAATACTGATATTAAAGAAGGTAGAGTAGATATATTAAATGCTCTAATAAGAGAATGTAGAGAAGAAGTAAATATTAATTTACAAGATAAAAATATGGTAGATAGTTTTGGAATAAAATATATAAGTCTACCAAATGAAAAATCTAATGCTTACTTAATTATCGCTAAAGGTAATTTAAAAAAGACTAAAAATGAAATGCTTTAATACTACAAAGAATATTTAAAATACTTAAAAGATAATAATTTAGAAGTAGAATTTTCTAACATACACTTTATAAATAAAAATAAAGCTCTAGAAGAATTAAATAACTTAAAAAATCCTAAAAGAAGTTACTTAGAAGATTTATTAGAAATAGATAGTAATAATAAAAAGAGGTAGTCATTATTATATATTTTTACTATCTTCTTTTTTAACATATTGATGTCCTGCAGTTACTTCGATTGCTTTATCAATAAAGTTATTAATATTCTCTTTATATAATAATAGTACTTTCTTAGTAGTTTCAATAACTTCTTCTTCCTCAATACATAAAAAATCTGCAATTGATTCTGTAGAAAAGTATTTATTATCAACATAACCTAGTCTTAAACAAATAATAATTGCTTCTTTAACCGATAAAGTGTTAAGCACATCACTAAATTTTAAACTTTTCATAATATCTAATATTTTTATATAATCATCTTTTATTGATAAAGGCTGTGTTTTTTCATCAGTAGTGTTAACACTATGTTCTAAAGACATTCCATCTTCGGTATCTTGAACATTTCCTTTTTTACCTAAACTTGATAACATACTTCTCATTTTGGGCATAAGCCACCCATAAAATCTAGATGATTTATTTTTATCAAAATCATCATTCTTAACAGGAGTTTCCAAATCATATCCATATCTAGAATATAATAATTCTTTTTCACTATCTGAAAGTCTTGAAATAACGTCATTAATTTCTTCTTTACTATATTTATTAAAATATTGGTTCTTGCATAAAAGTTGTGGGATAACTATTTAGTTCTAGATATAT
>CAMLTY010000052.1 GCA_946486465.1 uncultured Mycoplasmatota bacterium | reverse complement strand
AAGTTGATACAATTATAGAAGATGATAAAGAAATTAAATTCATACACAAATCGCGTATTTATCCTAAAAAAATGTATATTACAAGAGACGATTTAGGTCTAACTAAAAAAGGAAATAAAAAAAGGCAATTAATAACTGTAGATCAAAAACAAATGGTTTATTACTCTCAAAAATATGCTGATAAACAAAAAAGAGATAGACAGGCAGTTATTGAAAAAGCCAAAGATTTAATAAAAAATCCCGGCTCATATACTAAGACAACTTCCTATGGGGCTGCTGGATATATTAATAATATTAAATTTGATAAGGATACTGGTGTTGTTTCTAATGGTTCTGAACTAACTCTAAACGAAGATAAAATAAAAGAAGATGAAAAATATGATGGTTATTATTCAATAGTTACTTCCGAAGAAAACTTAAGTGATTTAGAACTAAGAAATATTTATAGAGGTCTTTCTAAGATAGAAGAAACATTTAAAATTACTAAATCAGAATTTAATGCTAGGCCTATTAATGTAAGGCTTGAAGATCATATTGATGCACACTTTCTAATATGCTTTATTTCATTAATTATTATAAGAATACTTCAAAGAAAAGTTGATGAAAAATATTCATTAAAAACTTTATTAGAGAAGATTAAAAAGTTTCAATGTACACACGAAACTGGCAATCTCTATAAATTCATAGGATATAAACCTGAAATACAATATTTAAATGAAAAATTAGAACTAAGTTTAGATAAAAAATACGATAAAAGAGAAAATATTAAAAAAATTTTAAAATACTAAGAATAGTCAATATTACACAACACTCAAAAAAGGGCTCTAGCCCTTTTTTTATAATGGTTTGCGAAGTTTTACTGCAAAACTAAAGACTATAACATCCTTTTTGTGATTTATCAACCTATTTCAACTTTTTACAAAAGCAATTTGATTTCAAAAACTAGCAATAATATTATTTTAAAAATTTAAGTGCTAACTCTTTAATCTTTCTAAATCTATGATTAAGTCCTGACTTAGTGATTCTTTTACCGGTTTCTAAACTAATAATCTCACTAAGTTCTTTAAGCGAAGCTTCTTGGTATTTCTTACGATATTCTAAAGCTTCTTTAGTCTTATCATCAAGTAACTCAACCCCCATATTATCTTCAAGTACTTTTATATAGTTTAATTGTTCCATAGCAGAATCTATTACTCTATCCATATTAGCTTGTTCACAATTATTAAGACGATTAGTTTTATTTTTAGCATCTCTATAAACTCTTATCTCTTCATAATATAGTACTGCTTTACTACAACCGATTATCTTTAAAAAATCACTTATCTTATCAGCTTCTTTAATATATAACATAAATCCTTTATCACGACTTAATAGTTTAGCATTTAATGAATAAGTATTAAGAAGTTTCTGAACAAAAACTGCTTCTTCCCCCTTCTCGATTAAAAACTCTAAATGATATCTACTAGTCTTAGGATCATTAACACTACCACTACTTAAAAAAACACCTCTTAAATATCCTCTAACTTCATCATCTAACTCTACTAAATAACTAGGAACAACTTCATTATCAATACAAAAATTTTCTCTAATAAAAGTATCTCCTTTAGCAACAATTAAAGCTTTAAGCTTATTTTTACTAAAATTATTATTATCTAATAATTCTTCTTCATAAGATATCTCTTCATAACTATCAAGTAAATCTTTTAAGTAATTTATAACCCTTTCATTTTCACTACTAATTGCAATAGAATCTTTTATTATTTGATAATTATTACGAAAAAATCCTGAAATTAAAGCTATTTTAGCAGTTTCAGTTAATTTTAATGTTGTTATTTCATTCTTAACAGTACCTGTAAAAGACATAAACCTCACCCCTTATTTCATCAAGTATGAGAATATTAAAGCACTAAGTTTCCTGCTATGATGTTTAAGCGTATTATTATCAATAGTTAAAAGGTCCGCTTCAATAAATTCTGTATCTAATTTAGATAATACAGGATAATCTATCTTAACAGGATCTTTCTGCTCTTCATTAGCATACCTCAAAGCCATCTCTTCACTTATTTTAGAGTTTGATGCTATAACTACATCAAGTTTATGTTTACCTAAATAACTATTTATAAGATTAACATGGTCACTCACAGTAAAGTCATCAGTCTCCCCTGGTTGTGTAACTATATTACATAGATACATAATAGGAGTCTTAACTTCATCAAAGCACTTAATAACATCATTACTTATAATATGAGGAAATATACTAGTATAAAGACTTCCCATACTAAAAATAATTAAGTCTGCTTCTTTAATAGCAACCTTTACTTCATCTAATACTTCAGGTTGTTCTTTATAAAAAAGTCTCTTCACTTTTTTATCACTCTTAGTAATAGAAGCTTCTCCTTCTATAACACTACCATCAGTCATCTCTGCCATAAGTGTTACATTAGCATCTTCTGTTAATGGTAACACTTTATTTTTAATATCTAAAAGAGTACAAAGTTCATTAATAGATTCTTTTAAACTTCCTGTAATATTTAAAAGAGAAATAAGTATTAAATTACCTAATGCATGTCCATCTAAATCACTTGTTGTATTAAAGCGATATTCTAACATTTTTTTAATATTATCACTAGTAGAAGATAAACTACTAAGTACTTGTCTAATATCTCCAACAGCAGGAGCATGAAACTCTTCTCTTAATTTACCTGTACTTCTTCCATCATCAGATACTGTAATAACAGCAGTTATATCTAAAGGGAAATCTTTAAGTCCTTTAAGCAAATAAGAAAGCCCTGTTCCTCCTCCAAAAACAACTATTTTTTTATTATTCACACTACTCATCTCCTTGAAATCTCTAATGCAACTTTAGCAGCTTCTCCCATAGCAATAACTATTTGATAATCATATTTATTTAAAGCATCACCTACAGCATAAACTCCATCAATAGATGTCATTAAATTATCATCTGTCTTAACATAACCTCTATCATCTAAAAGACCTAAAGACTCTAAACAGTTAGCATTAGGAATTTGTCCAATATAAATAAATACTCCATCAGTAATTATATCATTACCATCTTTTGTCTTAATAGTAATTTTATCATCTTTAGAAAAACTTTCTACTTCTCCTCTTACAAAAGAAATATTATCTATTTTCTTAATCATCTCTTGTAAATAAGCTTTCGCTCTAAAATGATTACGATATAAAACCGTAACAGTTGAAGCAATCTTACTTAAGTATATTGCCCCTTCAAAGGCTGCATCACTTGCACCCACAACAACTACATCTTTATTTTTATATAAAGCCCCATCACAAACAGCACAATAACTTATTCCTTTAGCCCTTAACTCTTCTTCACCTTTAACTCCGAGTAATTTAGGTTTACGACCAGTTGCAAGTATTACATAATCACAGATATACTCACCATTACTAGTAATAACTTTCTTCTTTTTATCTACCTTAATATCCTTAACTTCTTCATATTTAACTGGAACACCTAAATCAGTAATCTGTTTTAACATCTTTAAAGCTAAATCACTTCCACTGATGGATTCATACGAAGGAAAGTTCATAATATTTCCATTATCAACTATCTGTCCTCCCGGCATAGACTTCTCTAAAATAATACAATCAATACCTGCTCTATTTAAGTATAAAGCTGCAGTCATTCCTGCCACACCACAACCTATTATAACTACTTTATATTTATTATTCATAAAGCACATCCTCTCTATATAATTTCTTATTTCTTCTAATAAAGACAAAATAAACTCCTATAATAAACAAGATAAGTGATACAAGTTGAGCAACTCTAATAGGACCTAACATTAAACTATCTAGTCTCATCCCTTCTATTATAAATCTGATGAATGAATACCACATCATATAAAATCCCATCAATTGACCTGTCTTTAAGTTTTTATAAAATCTTCTAATCGATAAAAGAATTATAAATCCAATTACATTCCAACATGACTCAAAGAAAAATGTTGGCATATAATAATCTCCATTAATATACATACCTCTAATAATAAATTCTGGTATATATAAGCTCTTTAAATAACCATATGATGTAACATCCCCATAAGCTTCACTATTAAAGAAGTTACCCCATCTACCTATCGCTTGTCCTATAATAAGACCTACTACTAGTATATCCAAAAGTTTTAAAAGATTTAATTTATGTTTCTTACTATAATACCAAAGATATAGAAGTCCACCGAGTATCCCTCCATGAATAGCAAGACCTCCATGCCATATATAAAGTATCTCTATAGGATTAGACAAATAATATGATAAATTAAACAACACATAATAAGCCCTCGCTCCTAAAAATGCAAAGATAATAGTATAGAAAAACATATCAAATAGTTCATCTTTATTAACCTTTTCTTTTCTAAGCTCTAAAAAGACAAGGACTCCTCCTGCTATAACTCCTAAAAGAATAAAGATAGAGTAATAATATATTTTTATAAAGCCTAAATCTAGAAGCACCCTATCCATGATGTCTAACCTTTCTAATAATTGGTTTAATAACAAATTCTTCTATTAAAACATTTGCCACAGAAATTAATATTGATATAGCAAGAGCAACCCATATATCCAAAAGATTAAAATACTTACCTAAAATCCAATCTGTAAGTTTTAAAATAAATAAATTGATAAATGGATAAAAAAGACCAAAAGTAAGAGCCGTCACTGGTATTGTAAATCTAACCAACAAGGGTTTAACAGTCTGATTTAAAATATATATTATAAATGAAGCTAATATTGAAAAAAGAAGAGGATGATGCGGGTCAATATAAAATGTTTTAAAAAAACTTGAAACTAAAAAGAAGACTATAGAGTAACTTGTAAAATACAAAAGCCATTCTAAAAATCTATTTAATCTGATTTTCTCTTTTGTCGTTACAATTATCTTCATAGTCTCCTCCTATAATTTATAACATTTTCTTTAAGAATTGTCCTGTATAAGATTCTTTAACTTTACTAATCTCTTCTGGAGTACCAGTAGCAACTACACTACCTCCTCCATCTCCTCCTTCTGGACCTAAATCAATAATATAATCAGCACATTTAATAACATCTAGATTATGCTCTATAACAAGTACTGTATCTTTATTATCGACTATTTTCTGTAAAATTGCAAGTAACTTCTTAATATCTGCGGAATGTAATCCTGTTGTTGGTTCATCTAGAACATACAAAGTTTTACCAGTTGGCTTTTTCTGTAACTCTTTAGCAAGCTTAACTCTTTCAGCTTCCCCTCCACTTAGTGTTGGGGCACTTTGTCCTAGTTTAATGTATCCTAGTCCTACATCTTCAAGTACTTGAAGTTTATTTTTAATCTTAGGAACATTACTAAAGAACTCTAAGGCTTCACTAACTCGCATATCTAAGACATCTGCAATATTCTTCTCTTTATAATAAATGTTTAAAGTCTCTCTATTATACCTAGTACCATGACAAACTTCACAAGGGACATAGACATCTGGTAAGAAATGCATCTCTATTTTCTTAACTCCATCTCCTCTACAAGCTTCACATCTACCACCTTTTACATTAAATGAAAATCTATTCTTCTCAAAGCCATACATCTTCGCTTCTTTAGTATTAGTGAAAAGCTCTCTAATATCATCAAATACCCCTGTATATGTTGCAGGGTTACTACGAGGAGTTCTACCAATTGGTGACTGTGATATATCAACAAGTTTATCAATATTATTAAGTCCTAATATTTTATCATGTTTACCAGGCTTAACTTTGGATTTATATAAAGTACTAGAAGCAGCTTTAACAAGAATCTCATTAATTAAACTACTCTTACCACTACCACTAACACCAGTTACTAGGGTGAATGTTCCAAGAGGAATTTTAACATCTATATTTTTTAAATTATTCTCCTTAGCACCTTTAATAGTTATAAACTTACCAGTACCTTTTCTTCTTGTTTTAGGTACTTCAATACATTCTTTTCCACTTAAATAACGTCCTGTAATACTCTCATCACACTTCATTACTTCATCAGGTGTTCCTGCTGCCACAATCTTTCCACCCCTATCTCCTGCTTCAGGGCCAACATCAACAAGGTAATCAGCAGCAAGCATTGTATCAGTATCATGTTCTACAACTATTAAAGTATTACCTAAATCTCTCATCTCAAGTAATGAATTAATAAGTCTATCATTATCTCTTTGATGAAGTCCAATACTAGGTTCATCAAGAACATAAAGTACCCCTGTTAAACGAGAACCAATCTGTGTTGCTAGTCTAATACGTTGTGCTTCTCCACCACTTAATGTTCCCGCACTTCTTGCAAGAGTTAAATATTCAAGTCCTACATTTTTTAAGAAAGATAAACGTGATTTAATCTCTTTAAGAATAAGGTCAGCTATCTGCATCTCCTCTTCACTAAGTTTTAATTTATCAAAGAAAGTAATAAGCTCTTTAACACTCATACATGTTACTTCATAAATATTTTTCTTACCTACTTTAACAGAAAGCACATTATCAGCTAAACGAGCCCCACCACAAACTTCACAAGTCTGCTCTATCATAAACTTCTCTAACCATTCTCTAATCCAACTACTTGATGTTTCCATATAACGACGTTCTAGGTTATTGATAATACCTTCATAGTAATCAGTCTGATTAGTAACATTACCACTTTTAGATTTATAGTTAAAATGAATTAACTCATCACTTCCATAAAGGATTAAGTCTTTCTCCCTATCAGTTAACTTCTTAAAAGGTTTACTAGTACTAATCTTATAATGTTTACACATACATTCAAGTCTTTTATAGTAAATATTATCAGTATCATCCCCCATTGTAACAATCGCACCATCTTTTAGCGATTTACTCTTATCAGGAATAACTAAATCAGGGTCTATTTTTAATTTAATACCAAGCCCTTTACACTCTGGACATGCTCCATATGGTGCATTAAAACTAAATAGACGAGGTTCAAGTTCAGGTAATGAGAAATCACAATAAGGGCAAGCAAAGTCTTCTGAGTAAACTACTTCTCCACTTCCTAGAAAATCAACTACTACTTTACCTTTACTAAGCTTCGTTGCAACCTCTAAAGATTCAAAAAGTCTACTTCTAATCTCATCTTTTAAGACAATTCTATCAACAATTACTTCAATATTAGACTTCTTATTTTTCTCTAAGTTAATCTCCTCAGTTAAATCATGCATCTCTCCATTTACTCTAACTCTAACAAATCCCTGCTTCCTTAAATCATCAAGTAAATCTTTATGAGTACCTTTCTCCCCATGAACAACAGGAGCCATAATAACGAGTTTAGTTCCCATATCATGCTCTAATA
>CAMLTY010000051.1 GCA_946486465.1 uncultured Mycoplasmatota bacterium | reverse complement strand
CCTTGGCTATTACTAAGAAAAGATTTGAAGAAATAGTTAAAGACTTAAGAAGAAAAGGTGAGATTGTTCCTGCTACTTATGACTGTATATATAAAGCTATTATGAGAAACTGTCCTAAATATAGAGCAGATACTACATCTAAATTAACAAGTGTATCTAAAGAGTTAATATTAAATACTTATAAAGAAATGAATACTGAGTATGTAATAGATAATGTTTTAGAAAAAGGTAAAGTATCAGATGTTTTATTTGAAGTAAAAGGTTATATATTTAACTTTGAATTTAATAATAGAAAATGGGATGGATTAATAGAGAGAAATGATGCTTATTTAGGTAAAGTAAAAAATGATTTGATAAGAAGAACAAAGAGTTATGCAAGTTTACCTAAAGTTATACAGATAAATATAAATAACTTTTATTGTTTCTTAAGTAAAGAGAATCTATTAGAATTTAAATCAAGAGATAAATGTGGAATAATAGAAAGTGATAAATGGGGGAAAATTTATGTTAATTTAAAATTAATAAGAGAAAAATATGATAGAGGATTAAAGTTAAGTAAACTAGAAAAAGAATTAGTAATATTAACTTTAACAAAAATAGAAGAAATAGATGCGTTAGCGGAAGGAGACGATGAATTAATGGAAGTAGCTAAAGAATTAAAAAGATTAAGTAATGATGTTTATACTATTGGTCTTTATGATGAAGAAGAGGAAAGAGAAAGAATAGAAAACAGTATAAAAATTACTGCAAAAAAACAAGGACTTGAACAGGGAATTAAACAGGGAATTAAGCAAGGAATTAAACAAGGAATTGAGCAAGGTGCTAATAATGAGAAAAACTCTATTGCCAAGAATCTTTTAAAAATGAATCTACCTATAAATGATATAATTAAGGCAACTGGTCTTTCTAAGAAACAAATATCAATGTTAATGTAGAGAAGAGCATAATTGCTCTTTTTTGTAAATTCAAAGTAAATATTTTTTTTGGCTTTTTTGAGTTTTTTTCTTCCATATCTTAGAAAATTTGTTATAATGGTGTTAGAATAATTTGATAATATAGGGAGGTTGATAAAGATAAATGATAAATAAAATTAATGGAATTATAAGAGATAATAAAAAGATATTTATTATTGGCATTATTATAATTCTTCTATTACTTATTATTGGAATATCATATGCATGGTTAATGACTACATTACAAGGAGAGAAAGATATAAGTATACTAGTGGATACTATTGATTTAGAATTAGATGAAAGTGCTTCAGAAGGAATACAATTAGTAAATGCTATACCTACTTATGATGATGAGGGTAAAGTATCTAGTCCTTATAAGTTTTCTTTAGTAAATAAGAGTGATATAGACTTATATTATTCATTATCATTAATAGATGATGAAGAGTTAATCAATAATTGTCAGACTACTGATGGAAGCCCTTGTGAATTATTGGATTCTAAGGATGTAAGATTTGAAGTAAAAGTAGGAAATGATTATCAATATTTAGATAATATGGGTTCATTGTCAGATTCACCAGTAATATATCATGGTGTAATAAATGCAAATGAAACTGTTGATTGTGAATTAAGAGTATGGATTAATATAAATGCAGGAAATGATGCAATGGGAAAAGCTTTCTTAGGTAAGTTAAAAGTATTTGCAACACAACAGGTAGCAGAAGATAAGTTTATACAAGATAATGAAGAAGTAAATGAGCCAAAGATGGATAGTAATATGATTGCAGTACGTCATGATGGTTATAATTGGGTAAAGACAGATAAAGATAATGGGTGGTATAACTATGGAAGAGGAATATGGGCAAATGCTGTTACTGTAAGTAGTGATACATTATCAACATATCAAAGTGCAGGAGTAGGTACTGTAATTAATATGGATGATATAGAGACAATGTGGGTATGGATACCAAGATACTCTTATACAATAACAAGTGAAGATGGAAATAATTATTATGGTAAAAGAGGAGTATATTTAAGTGATACACCTACAAGAGCTTTACCAGGAGAAATAGATATTAAGTTTATAGGAACAGATGTAAAAGAAAAAGGAACAGCAAGATATAGTAATACTGAGGCACCAAAGAATTGGTATACACCAGATGCATTTACATTTGGAGATGTAGAACTTTCAGGAATATGGGTAGGAAAGTTTGAAACAAGTAATACGACACAAAGCAGTACAAATAGTGCAACACTAGATCCGATAATAAAACCAAATGTAAGCAGTTGGAGAAATATAAATGTAAGTAATATTTATAATGTAGGACTAAAGGTGAGTGCTGAAGGAAATATGTATGGATTTAGTCAAAGTATGAACTCACATGCTATGAGAAATGATGAATGGGGAGCAGTTGCATATTTATCACAGAGTGCATATGGAAAGTTAGGAAATGTTAATTTTATAGGAGCAGATAAAGAGATATATCAAAATAAGAGTAACCAATATATAACAGGATGTAGTAGTGGTTTACCAAGTAATAATGGAGCTCAAGGATGTCAATATAGATATGATGATAATACGAGAGATGAGAGTGGAGAATCAGGAAAAGGAGTAGGAGCTAGTAGTACAGGAACAATTTATGGAGTATATGATATGTCAGGTGGTGCTTGGGAATATGTAATGGGAAATTATAATGATACTATAGGTGGTAGTGGATTTAGTGAACCATTAACATTAGATTCAAAATATTATAATAAATATACAAGTAGTACAGCAAGTGAAGCATGTAATGGAGGAGTATGTTATTCACATGCCTTAAGTGAGACAGCAGGCTGGTATAATGATTATCAGACAATGGTTACATCTACGAACCCATGGTTGGTGCGCGGCGGTGGCTACGACAATAGTACTGATGCGGGTGTTTTCTACTTCGGCACCTGGGATGATGGTGGTGCTAACGACTATTACTCGTTCCGCCTCGTGATGAGTCCTAGCCCGTAAGGGCTAACTCTTATCGCAGAACAAAATAAGATGGTAAAAATAGAGAAAGAAAGAATGTTGTCGAATTATTCGAGATGAGCCTCGGTGCCCTCTTTTTTAGCACCGAGGCGTTTTTTGTGGTTGAGATAATTATGTAGAGAAGTACAAAAAAACACGGACCTTATCTATTGATAAGGTCCGTGTTTGACATATTTGTTAAAGATACTATAAGAATGGAGAAAAAGAGGAAAATAACTATGTACAATTTTAATATGCTTAATTGTAAGAATAATAATTATTTCTGTTGTTATTTGAAATTTAATTTTGTACAATATAATTGTCATCTTTTGGTGATAGGGATTAAATCATTAATTTATTATTTTTTTAGGCTATCCTATATCAGTGGTATGCAATTGATTTTGCGTTGTTGCGCGGCGGTGACTATAATAATGATTCTACTGCAGGTGTTTTCTACTTTAACGCCTGGTACAATGGTAATGCTCGCAGCAATAGCTCGTTCCGCCTCGTGATGGGAGACTATGGTATATTTATAATTTAAGTTATTATGTATATAATAAAAAATTAATATTATAGAGATTTAATTCCTACTTTTATAAGTAAATTTGAGATATGATGATGGTTAGTAGTTAATTTGGTCGAAAATCAGGATTCATATGCAAGGCTATGCCTTGTTTTTTGTTTTGTTTTTTTGATAAAATTATTTTAGGGAGAAATTTATAAGTCCTAATAGTTTTTTTGTTTTGGTTGCGCGGCGGTAACTGGAATACTAATCCTGGGGAGTATGCGGGTGTTTTCAACTTCAATCACAACAACACCAATGGTAATGCTAACAACAATGGCTCGTTCCGCCTCGTGATGGGAGACTATGATATAAGAAGTGTTTAAGTTATTAATAATTTAGTAAAAAACATTTATCATAGAGGATTTCTTCCTTTTCGTTTTACGAATAAAACAATGAAGTAATGTTTTCTAGTTAGTAGGAGTCGAATACTAGAAAATTTTTGTTGTTATTTGAATAATTTAGTGATAAATTTTAAATAGGGAAAAATTTATATGTCCTATTTTCTTTTCCAATATGGTTGGTGCGCGGCGGTAACTACAACAATAATACTAATGCGGGTGTTTTCAACTTCAACACCTGGAATAATGGTAATGCTAACAACAATAACTCGTTCCGCCTCGTGATGGGAGACTATAATATGAGATAAGTTTAAGTTATTAATTATTTAATAAAAAACAAATATCATAGAGAATTTTTTCCTTTTCGTTTTACGAATAAAATAATGAAGTAATGTTTTCTAGTTAGTAGGAGTCGAATACTAGAAAATTATTTTGGAGGTTTACTATGGATGATTTAGAAGCATTAGTTATTTATAAACAGTATGTTGAACTTATTTATTATACTCTTATGATTCTTTTGAAATATCCTAAGAGTGAACGTTTTTCTTTAGCTCAAGATATTAAAAATGTTACTTATGAAGGACTTAAAGATATTATTTATGCTCAGAAGGAGTTTGATAAGAAAAAAAGACTTTCATATTTGAATGAACTTGATGCTAATCTTAAGATAGTTAAAGTGTTAATTAGGGTTTCTCATAAGAAAAAATATATTAATTCTAAGAATTATACTGCCTGGAGTAAGAAACTTACTAATATTTCTAATCTTAATGGAGGTTGGATTAGATCATGCCTCACACGATAAGAAATGAGTTTGATAAACATTTAACTATTGAAGCATTATTTGATGCTCATGAACGTGCTAGTAAGACTAAGAGAAATTCTTATGAGGTTTTAAAGTTTGAAATAGATTTAGAGACTAATATAGTTAATCTTTATAAGAAACTTAAAAATGGTACTTATAAAATGGGTAAATATAGAACTTTTAAAATATATGAACCAAAAGAAAGAGTTATTAGAGCTTTACCTTATGTAGATAGAATTGTTCATCAATGGTATGTTTATGAATTTATTAAGTCCTATGTTGTACCACGATTTATTAATGATTCTTATGCTTGTATAGAAGGTAGAGGAACTCATAAAGCGGTTGATAGGGCTCAAGAGTATATGAGATGTATGAAAAATAAATATGGTACTTATTACATTGTTAAATGTGATATTAAAGGATTCTTTTATAATATAGATAAAGATGTTTTATATAATATTTTGAAGAGATTTATTAAAGATGAGAAACTCTTAGCTTTAACTTATGAATTTATATATAATGATGGTGAAGAAGTTGGTCTTCCTATAGGAAATTATACTTCGCAGTTCTTTGCCAATATTTATATGAATGAACTTGATCATTATGTTAAAGAGGTACTTAAAATTAAATATTATGTTAGATTTATGGATGACTTTATTATGTTTGTTAAGACTAAAGAAGAAGCAAAGAAAGTTTTTTTAGATATATCTAAATATGTTAGAGAAGTACTTCATTTAGAACTTAATAATAAGAGTAGATATTATCCTAATAAGATGGGACTTGACTTTTGTGGATTTAGAATATATGGGAGTTATAGATTGCTTAGGAAAAGAAGTATTAAAAAGGTTAAAAGAAAAGTGAAACGTTGGAATGTTCTTTATGAAAGAGGGCTTCTTGATTTAGATAAAACTGTACTTGAATGGAATTCTTGGCTTGCTCATAGTTCTCATGGTAAGTGTTATAAATTACAAATGGATATTTATAATAAAATAATCTTTAAAGAATATTTAAAGAAACCTTATGTAGAAACTTATGGGAGAATATTATAGTTTATCATTAGTGAAAGAGGGTAATGATTATGGATATATATGAAAAATCTAGGTGGATTTTAATTATAAATATAGTGGTTATATGGTATGTATTATTTGTCTTTGGCCCTTCGGTTATGCTTATTGTTGAATTCAGTTCTTATGTTCTTTTGTTGGTAGGTACTTTATATCTTGTTTATAATAATATTTTCTCTTATGTTGAAAAATATAAAAAAATAGCATTTGTTTTTACTGGTATACTTATATTATTACATTTTTTTACAAATATAGATAATATTCGATATCTTCAATTATATTCATTTGTTTATGCTTTTCTTAGATCTATGTTAATTTTTTTAGCTATTTTAGAGGTGGTATTTATAATAGAAGGAATAGTAGTAAAGAAAAAAAGCAAATAAAGGTTTAGATAAATAGTTATAAAACGTATTGGGTTTTATTGACAGAATATTAATGATAATATATAATATGTTTCAAATGTGAAGTGGTATTGTTTTTTTGTATAATTGTAGTGCTTTTTAGTAAATATAGAAAAATTTAATAATGATGCCATTTTTTAATAAGGTGGGTTTATGAAGAGTTTGAGTATAATAGTTCCTGTTTATAATAGTGAAGCTTATCTTGAAGATTGTTTAAATAGTTTAGTTTTACAAGATGTTTTGGATTTTGAAGTAATTATTGTAGATGATAATTCTAGTGATAATAGTTTAGATATAATAAAAAAATATTGTGAGTTGTTACCTGATATTTTTAAATATATTCATTTAGATGAAAATAAAGGTGTTTCCGTTGCTAGAAATATAGGTCTTAAATATGCTAGTGGTGAATACATTGGTTTTGTTGATAGCGATGATTTTATTCATAGAAATATGTATGGAGATATGTTAGCTTTAACAAAGATGTGTAAAGGTTTAAAAGTTGTATCTACAGGAGTTCAAAGAGTTTTGGAAAAAGATAGTAGTAAAAGTTTTATTGAAAGTGATTGTGATAATATTTCACCTATAATTATTGACGTTTCTAAAAATCCAGATTTTTTATGTTATGAGTCACCAGCTTGTTGTAATAAAATATACCGAAGAGATTTATTTAATGAAGAGCCTTTTATTCCTTCTGTTAAGTGGGAAGATATAGCATTTGTTTATCCTACTATTTTAAAAGCATCTGTAATTGGTTTTATTCCTTCTAACTATTATTTCTATAGAAGTAATAGTAAAGGAATTATGGCTTCTTGTTTAAATGTTAATGAAGATATATTTGATATTTTTAAAGTGTGTGATGGTATTACTATACAGGCAATTAATGATGGGACTTATTATTTTTCTAAAGACGAGATTAGAAAAATACAAATTATTTCATGTTTAGATAGACTTAGAGAAATATATAATTGGAATATTAGTAATGATAAAAAAATGGAGATTTTAAATGAGTTTAATAAACTTATTATTAGTAAGTATGGTACTTATACTATAGGTGAAGATAGCGAAGAATTTAGTTTTGTTAAAGGACTGGATGATTCTATAGAAAATGTAGATATAGATAATGTTAAAAGGAAAGTGTTGTCTAATATACGAATTATTTAGATTGTTAAAATTATTTTTTTATGCTTTATCCCTTATAGGTAGTGAAGATAGAGTCTTTAATCATTTTGACAAAGTTAAAGTATATAAATAAATGACAGGATAAAATAATGAAAAAAAGTTAAAAAGCTCTAGAATCTTTAATATATAAA
>CAMLTY010000050.1 GCA_946486465.1 uncultured Mycoplasmatota bacterium | reverse complement strand
AGAGAGATATTGCAAACATCAATTCCAACTGTTGAAATCTCTGTTTGCAATATCTCAATAATTATAACTTTCTTAATTTTAGATACCTTAACTAAATACAGGGTGAGAGTGGTTAAATGATGAAACAGTAGATGGCTTTTTGGGTAATTTAAGAGATTATGAGGACTTTATAGTAACAGATGCAGTATGGGACGCGACAATGGATGCAACAGATTTAGGAAGTATACAAAGACCTAATAGAACAACAACTGTAACAGATGCAGTGGGGCTTTTAAATATGTATGAGTATCAGTCCAGTTATACGGGAACTACCTATGGTAATGGCTATTTAAATAATGGACTTAATTGGTGGACTTTAACACCATATAGTTCGTCTTACGTGCGTAGCGTGAACAGCAATGGCATTGGGAGCGACGCCACTCCGCCCGCTTTGTACGGTGTCCGGCCATCAATAAATCTAAAATCTAGCGTTCGTATCGTAGATGGTAATGGAACAATAGAAAATCCCTATCGCTTAGAAGGAGATAATGATACAAGTCTATCAGGTACATTACTTTCAAGTAGATATAGTGGTGAGTATGTAAGATTTGGAAATGATGAGAATAATCTATATAGAATAGTAAGCTATGAAAATGGAATGGGAACAAAAATAGTTAGTGCCGAACCATTAAAGAGTAACGGAGAATTTATAACAAGTGCATTTGGAGATACAACTACATTTTCAAGTACAAATACAATTGGAACATTTTTAAATGGAGAATATCTAACAAGTTATGTAGATAGTACATATAGTGATATGATAGAAGATAGTACAACTTGGTATCTAGGAACAGTAGGAAGTAGTGATTCATATAAACTAGCCAAATATACAGATACTAATATGAGTAGTACAGTTTCTACTACTACAAATGTTAAAGTAGGATTACTAAGGTTTGGAGAATTAATGGCAGGACAATTTGAAAGATATGCCGTAAAAGATAGCTATTCAAGTACAGGGTTAACAACTAATTATTGGACCTTAACACCATATAGTTCGTCTCGCGTGCGTAACGTGCTCGACGATAGCACTGCGAACGACAACACTCCGACCCGTTCGTACGGTGTCCGGCCATCCTTAAATCTAAAATCTAATGTTGTTATAACATCTGGAAATGGTACTAAAAATTCACCATTCCAGATTGAACTAAGCTAAAGTTATAAACAAAGTACTCATGTATAGAGAACTTTGTTTTTTCTCTTGTTAAATATCAATTAATTATGTATAATTAATCTATAGAGTAAGAAAGGGTAAGCGGAAAGGTAGTGGTGTTAACTAATGAATCATATCTATACAGGTCTAGATATAGGGAATGGTGAAATTAAAATAGTAGTAGTAAATGTTAATGATAATAACTACCATGTTTTAGCATCTACCTCAGTTAAAACGTTAGGATTAAAGAAAAATACTATTCATGATGAGAAAAAATTAAAAAGTTCTTTGTTAAATGCTATTAAATTAACAGAAGAAAAACTAGGTATGAAAATAAGAGAAGTTATATTAACAGTTCCAGCTAATAGAGCTAGTATGACTATGGAAAGTGGTCTTGTTAATATAAGAGGTGATAAAGTTAGAGGTAGAGATATTACTGCAGTTATTAAAGATACTGTGGAAGATACCTACGATGATACTCGTGAACTTGTTAGTTGTTTACCTATATCATTTACAGTTGATGAAGAAGCTAGTGTTATTAATCCTTTAGATGAAGTTGGAAAAAAATTATTCTTAAAAGCAGTAGTTGCTACTTCACCTAAAGAAGATATATATCCATATATTAATATTGTAAGAAGTATAGGAATAAATATTAGAGATATAATTTATAATACTCAAGCAGACTACTACACTGTTTCAACTAAAGAGTTAGATAGAAAGATGGGTGCTATTATAAATATTGGTGCTGATATTACAAGTATTGGAATATTTAATAAAGGAATTATGATTAAAAATTCCTATATCCCTGTAGGTAGTAGTAGTGCTGATAAAGATATAGCATTCATTTATAAAGTGAATTTGAAAGAAGCAAAGAAATTAAAAGAAACTTTTGCACTATCTTCTGCTAGATATGCTGATAGTAATGATGATGTTACAATAGTAAATAAAGAGAACAAAAAAATTACTATAAATCAGATTCAAATATCAGAAGTTATAGAATCTAGAATAAAAGATATCTTAAAACTTGCAAAAAATGAAATAAATCGCTTAACAAAAAGAGAAATAAGTTATATAATTGTAGTAGGTGGTATTAGCGAACTTGCAGGTTTTAACTATGTTGTTGAAGAAATACTAGGCGGTGCTTCTAGTTGTTATAATATGACTGTAATCGGAGCTAGACATAATAAATACACAAGCGTTTTTGGAAGTTGTAAATATTTTGCTAAGAAATGTCTTTTAAGAGAAGATGATGTCAATATGTTTGATTTAGATGAAATAGAAAGATTTATATCACCTAAAAAAAAGAATACAATTAATGATAATATGACAAATAAATTTTTTGGTCACTTTTTTGATAACTAATTAAGGAGGATCTTTTGATGGGAAACGGACTAGAAATGGATCAATTAGCGAAAATAAAAGTAATCGGCTGTGGCGGCGGCGGCGGTAATGCCGTTAATAGAATGGTAGAATCTGGTGTTAAAGGAGTAGAATTTATAGTTGCTAATACTGATTTACAAGTATTAAATAATTCTAAAGCTGATATAAAAATTCAATTAGGAGCTAATCTTACTGATGGACTTGGAGCAGGTTCTCGTCCTGATATTGGTAGAGAGGCAGCATTAGAGTCTAAAAAAGAAATAGAAGATGCCTTAACTGGTGCTGATATGATATTTATTACCTGTGGAATGGGTGGTGGAACAGGAACTGGAGCAGCTCCTGTAATTGCTGAAATATCTCAAGCACTTGGCGCTTTAACAGTTGCAATTGTTACTAAACCATTCACTTTTGAGGGTAAGAAAAGAATGGATAATGCTTTGAAGGGATTAGCAGAGCTAGAAAAGCATGTAGATACTTTAATTGTTATTCCAAATGATAGATTAAGAGAAATAATTGATAAGACAACACCAATGCTAGAAGCTTTTAAAGAAGTTGATAATGTTTTAAGGCGAGGTGTTCAATCAATTTCTGATTTAATTGCAGTAGTTGGGCTTGTTAACCTTGATTTTGCTGATGTTCAATCAGTAATGAAAGATTCTGGTAGAGCTATTATTGGTATTGGTATTGGTATGGGTGAAGATAGAGCTATTGAAGCTGCTAAACAAGCTGTTTCTAGTCCATTACTTGAAACTAGTATTACTGGAGCAACAGATGCTATTATTAATATTACTGGTGGTGTTAATTTAACTTTATTTGAAGCAGAACAGGCTGCTGAAGTTGTAAGAGCTGCTTCTGGTACTGACATTAATACTATTTTTGGTTCAGTTATCAATGAAAACTTGTCTGATGAAGTTATTGTTACTGTAATTGCTACAGGTTTTAATAAGAAAGAACAAGGAGAGACTAAACAACCTATCTTCTCTAATGCCGCTCCAACATCTAGAAGAAGAAGTGAAGAAATATCTTATGTAGCCACTATGCCTCAAAATGACACAGATGATGACGATGATGGCGGAGAAGTATTAGATGATACAGATTATGATTTTCCTCCATTTTTAAGAGATAAGAACTTTTAGAGCTTAAAGCTCTTTTCTTTTTTTCTAAATTAATATATACTAAAGACATATTAATGCAATTATTTAGTATAACTAGAGGTGATGTGTTTTGAAGAAAAAAATAGCAATATTATCTTTACACTTAGGTTATGGTGGAGTTGAGAAGGCTATAACTTCTCTTGCAAATTCCCTTGCTAAAACAAATAAATATGAAATAGAAATAGTTTCAATCTATAAATTATATGAAAAACCAGTCTTTGATATAAATGAAAATGTTAAAGTAACTTATCTATTATCATCTAATCTTAGCCCTAATAGAAAAGAGTGGGAAGAAGCTTTACATAATTTAAGATTAATAACTCTTGGCAAAGAGTCACTTAAAAGCTTAAAAATATTATATAAAAAGAGAAAAACTATGGTAGACTATATTAAAAATTCAACTGCTGATATTATTATCTCTACTCGTGTATTTTTAAATGAATTATTAAGTGAATATGGTAGCGATACCACTATCAAAATAGGATGGGAACACAATCACTATCATAATGATATGAAATATGCAACTGATGTTATTAGAAGTGTTAAAAACCTTGATTATTTTGTTTTAGTATCTAAGGGATTACAAAAGTTTTATCATAAAAAAATGCTACATCATAAATGCAAGTGCATTTATATTCCTAATGCTATAGAAAAAATACCAAGAACTAAAAGCCCTTTAACTTGTGAACATTTGATTTCTGTTGGAAGGCTTTCTCCTGAGAAGGGATATTTAGATCTCTTAAAAATATATCTTGATTTAAAAAATAAAAAATGCAGATGGCATTTAGATATTGTTGGAGATGGAAGTGAACGAGGCAAATTAGAAAAATTTATTAAAGAAAATAAACTAGAAAAAGATGTTACTCTTCATGGCTTTAAAAATAGTAAAGAAATAGAAAAACTAATGCAAAAAGCAAGTATTTACGTTATGACTAGTTATACAGAAAGTTTTGGTATCGTTTTACTTGAAGCGATGAGTAATGGTCTACCTTGTCTTGCTTTTGATTCTGCGGAAGGTGCTAAAGAAGTAATAACATCAGGATATGATGGTTATTTAATTAAACATAGAAACTTTAAAGCAATGGAGAAAAAAATATTAGATTTAACTAAAGATATAGAGACAAGAAAAGAACTAGGAAAGAATGGTAGATGTAAAGTAAAGGGATATATAAGTGATAATATTTGTGAAAAATGGGAAAAATTATTTAAAAAGAAGGGATAAATGATGCGAAAAGTAATGTTTATATCAAGTACAGGAGGACATTTAACAGAACTTTTACAACTTGATAGTATAATTAAAAACTATAATTATTCTTTGATAACAGAGAAAACTAAAGCGAATAATAAATTAAAAAGGAAATATAAAAATATTAATTTTCTTTTATATGGTACAAAAGACCATAAACTGACTTATCCGTTTAAGTTACTTGCAAACTGTTTCATTAGTCTTTTCCTTTATTTTAAATATCAACCAGATTATATTATAACAACAGGAGCTCATACAGCAGGGCCAATGTGTTGTATAGGAAGAATCTTTGGTAGTAAAATAATCTATATAGAATCATTCGCTAATATTAAAACTAAAACTATAACAGGTTCCCTTTTTTATAAATTCCATATCGCTAATCTATTTATTGTTCAGTGGCGTCCTATGTTAAAACTCTATCCTAAAGCAACATATGGAGGGTGGTGTTTCTAATGATTTTAGTAACTCTAGGTACACAAGATAAAAGTTTTGAAAGATTATTAAAAGCGATAGATAAGGAAATAGAAAAAGGTAATATTAAAGATAAAGTTATAGTACAAGCAGGTTATACTAAATATAAAAGTAAAAATATGGAAATATTTAAAAGCGTTTCAAATGATAGATTAGAAGAACTTATGGATGAAGCCTCACTTATTATTACTCATGGGGGAGTAGGAAGCATCTTAACTGCTTTAAAACATCATAAAAAAGTAATCGCTACTCCACGTCTTGCTAAATATAATGAGCATACTAATGACCATCAAAAACAAATAATAGAAGAATTTGGTAAATTAGGTTATATCATACCTTTAAAAGACTTAACAAAGTTAGATAAAATATTAGTAAAAAGTAAAACATTTAAACCTAAAGAGTTTAATAGTAATAATGAAAATTTTAAAAAGTTAATAGTTAGTTATATAGAAAAGACTAATCATATAAGTTGGTTTAACCGAGATAAAGTTGCTATACTTACAGCATTAATAAATTTATTTATTTTTTACTTATTAAATCTTACAGGCATGAATATCTACTTAAACTTTACTATTGGTTATATAATATCATGCTTAATTATGGCTTTATTTAAGACCAAAAGACTTTCTAATCCTATAACATCTATTATTTGTTTCTATTTAATAGAAGGATTATCTTTATTACTACTTGTAGATAACTTACATATTGATGTTATCCTTTCTAAATTTTTTATTAATATACTAGTAGTAATTATTTATCATTTTTTAGTTAAGAAAAATTAAATTAATTAAACAGGGGGACTTTATGAATATAAATATTATCAAAGAAAAGATAAAATTACATAAATATTATCTTATAACTATAATTATTATGCTTATAATTATCATAATTATGGGTATTTCTTTACTTACAGAAGAAAATACTACTTTTACTAATCCTTATGAAGTAAAAGTGAATCCTAATGATAATTTCTTATTCTTAGGAGATTCTATTACAGATTTTTATCCTTTAGAAGAGTATTATGATAACATACCAGTTGTAAATAGTGGAATTGCTGGTAATAAGACAACGGATATTTTAAGTGATATGCAAACAAGAGTTTATCAGTATAATCCTACTAAAGTATTTCTATTAATAGGTACTAATGACCTTGATAGTAATGCTGAAGATATTGTAGATACTACATTTAATAATATTAAAGAGATAGTAAGAGAAATAAAAGAAAAGAGGAGTGAATCAACTATATATGTAGAAAGTGTATATCCAGTTAACTCTATTATAGAAAATAGTTCTGCCGGTAATAGAACTAATAAAAAGATTAGAAACTTAAATAAAAAAATATCTAGTTATTGTGATGGAGAAGTCTGTAATTATATTAATCTATTTGATGATTTAATAGATGAAGAAGGTAATCTAAAACAAGATTATACTGAAGATGGACTACATTTAAATACGTTAGGATATGTCGTTGTTACAAGGGAGTTGTTACCATATTTAAATGAATAAGATTGTAAAAAATATAATAATATTTACTGTTATATCAGTAAGTGCAATTATTGTTAAAAGTGACAGTAAAATAGAAACAGAAAAAGAAATAATTTATAACTATTATGACATAGACGATGATATCTCAAGTATTAAAGTAGATAGTATCTTAGAAAAGATAGATGAAGAATATGATATAGATAGGTTTAGTCTTGATACAAAGGAAGATGTTGAGTCAGTTTTATTGCTTAATGCTGTTATAGATAATAATAAACTAAGTGAAGAGGAAAGAGAACTTTGCTATTCAATGGTGCCTTTTTATTTAGACTATGATAATTTAAATAGAAAGAGTATCTATGAAAGATTAAGTAATTTAGATATTATCTATAGTAATAAAGAAATTAAAGTAAATGCAACTGATACAAAAGGCGCTACATATTATCCTGATAAAAATATTATTATTTGTCGTGATAAAAGGAATATAGTTCTAAAACATGAATTATTTCATGTATCTATGCCAATGACAAATTTTCCTAAAGCTTTAAGAGAAGGACTAGTTAGTAAATTAACTAAAGAGTATTTCTATTATAATAGTGATGTTAGTCTTCCATCTACTTATAGAGAATATATGGCTTTAATTAATAGTTTGACCTATATAGTAGATAGTGATACTTTAATAGAAGTAGCAAGTTTTAATGATTTAGAAAAATTTAAAGAAGTATTACTTAGTAAAGGTTCTATTATGGAAGATGAATTAAATAATATATTCTCTTCTTTAGATAAAGAGCTTAATATTATGGATAAAACTAATATAGTTAGGGAACTAGTAAATAGTTATCCTGTTTTAAAAGAAGAACCTAAAGCTTTGGGATATTTAGAAGTTTATAATCTTTATGATAGTAGTATAAGTGATGAATATTACTTTAATAAGGCTAAAATAAAAAAAATAATACCAGAAATGTATCAAAATCATTTGACGTAAAGTAAGTTTTATGCTAAAATCATATTGTTTGTAGCTTGTTATACCTCTATTTGAGTGTAAGCTGTAAACCGCATTGAAGAGGTAGAAATTACTAAGAGAGAGTAATACCTTAAGAGCGAGTCTTTGGTTTAGAAAAAGGAGGTTAAAAAATGTACGCAGTAATTAAAGTTGGTGGAAAACAATATC
>CAMLTY010000049.1 GCA_946486465.1 uncultured Mycoplasmatota bacterium | reverse complement strand
TGTTTTTATTTTGTCTATAATTTATTTAGATTCCCACAACTTTTGTGCAAGAACCTTTGTTTTCTAGTTATATTACTATCAATTTCTATACCTGATAAATTACTTGTTTTTATTTCTGCTTCTAAAGTATTATTAGTAATCATCTCCCCATCATTTAGAAAATTTTGACTTATATTGTTATTCGCTAGTTCTACTATTCTTGATAGAATGGTAGAAAAGTTTTTTTGAAAATTGTGAGCTATTCTTTTTAGGTCTTTATCTTTTTCCATAAAAGCAGTCTCTAAAAAGAAACTATGTTCTTTCATAATACGGTCAAAGAATAAGTGTAGTTCTAAAGATAATATTACATAATCAGTTTGATTCATTTATTTTCCTCCTAATAACAATATATGTGTATTAATTTTAGAAAATTCTATAATAAAATATGTTTGTATGAGATGTTATTTAGTTTTTCTTTCTTTTACTTTTTTATAAATATATGTAATTAATAATGCACCTAATAATATATAGATAGGTACTTTTAATTTCTTAACAAAATTATCTAAGATAATCCAGTTATTCCCTAAAGCATAACCAACATAAACGAAAGCGAAGGTCCAAGGAATACTACCTAATGTTGTGTATATGACAAATTTAAGAAAAGGAACTTTACTAACTCCCATAGGTAAGGAGATAAGAGTTCTAATAATAGGAAAGTTTCTTCCTATAAAAGCAGCCCATGGTCCATATTTATTAAACCATTTATCGCATTTATCGATGTCTTCTTCTTTCATAAAGAAAAATTTACCATAAGTCTTTATAAAAGGTCTTCCTCCAAAATATCCAAAAGCATAAATAATAATGGCACAAAATACACTACCTAAAACTCCTATTAGAAGAGCCATAGAAAAAGAAAAGAAACCTCTACCTGCAAGGATACCTGCTGTTGCAAGTATAAGTTCGCTTGGAATAATAATTATAACTGCTTCCAGTACCATTCCAATAAACATGCCTAAATAGCCTAGATTAGTCATTAAAGAAGTAATGTATGAGTCCATAGTATCACCTTTAATTAAATATATGTAAAAAAATAATTGTTTATCTCTTAAATATTACGTATAATTTTAGTAAATAATAATACTGAGGTGTTAAAAGTGAAAATTAAACCATTAAGAGTCTTAATTATAGTAACGATATTTATTAGTGTAATATCTATAGGTTGTGGTGTCTTTATTTATAATGATATGAAAGAAAGAGAAGAAGAATCTTTAAATGTTTCTAAAACTAGAAACTCTTTAATAAAAGATGAAAATGTTTTAATTAAAATAAAATCTAATTATGGAAGTGCTGTTAAGACTACTAAAGATACTAAAATTTATATAAATGATAATGGTAAATATAAAGATGTTGGTAGTATAAATAAAGATAATATATTAGAACTTGAATCTATTGATAACATTAATTTAAATAATAAATATTTTAAATTATTAGATAATGATTATTATGTGTCTTATAAAGATGTAATACCTACTACTGATACTATTAATAAAAGATATCTTAATTATATAGAGTTTCCTATAGAAGTTACTACTAAAGAAAGTGTTGTTTGTTATGATGAGAATTTTAATGAAGTTTTTACAATAAACATCCCTGTAACTTCTAAAGTTATTGTTAATTTAGATGATTATTATGGTATATCTTTATTATCAAGATTAGTCTATGTCAAAAAGGAAGATGTTAGTAATGGAGTAGAGGTAGATAGTAGTGAAGATGTGGCAGAGAGTATTCCTGCAATACTTTATCATTTTATCTATTTAAATGGTGATAATAGTTGTAACGATATTATATGTCATAGTGAAGAACAGATAGATTCTCACTTTAAGTTTTTAGCTGACAATAACGTTTTTACACTAAATACTAGTGAGGTATTAAGCTTTATAAAGGGGGAGATTAATCTTCCTAAGAAGTCTATTTTAATTACAATAGATGATGGGGCAAGAGCAGAGAACTTTATTCCTTTCTTAGAAAAGTATGGTTTAAATGCAACACTGTTTTTAGTTAGTTCTTGGTATCCTGTTAATAAGTTTGAATCATCTTATTTGGAAATAGCAAGTCATACTCATAATATGCATACGACTGGTGTTTGTCCTACTGGTCAAGGTGGTGGGATTAATTGTTTACCTGAAAGTGAAATCTTAAATGATTTAAAACTTAGTAGAGAAACTTTAAATAATACAAAAGCCTTTTGTTTTCCTTTTTATGAGTACAGTGATTATTCTATTAATTTAGTAAAAGAAGCAGGGTTTGAAATGGCTTTTATTGGAGGTTCTACTAAAATAAAAAAGGGTATAGACCCTTATAAAATACCAAGATACCCTATTTTAAATAGCTTTGGTGTAGATTATATAAGTAATTTGGTATTAGGTTAATATTTACGAAAATTCGTAACTAATTTATTACATATTTTTCTTGTTATGTAGAAATTAATGTGATACTATATTTGTAGGAACATTTATGTGGGTGTCGCCTCTATTCTTAATGAGAGGAGGACTTAAAAGTGAAGATGAAAACTTTTATATTAAAGCTTTTAAAGTCTATCGCTTTGGTTATTATAAGTCTTACCTTATTGATAGTGGCTATTAAGATATAAAATAAGACACTCTGCATAAGAGTGTCAATCATATTATTTATGAGGTGACATTCGAGTGTCAAAATAAATGTTCCTCATTTTTTAATTTTATGAAGAATTTCTTCATATATACATTGTAACATAATTTTTTCTAAATAGATAGATAAAAAAATAATTTTATTATATAATTTAATTAAAAGTTATGAGGTGAGATATTAATGGATGATAGAACTATAATTACAGAGTTATCTAATATGACATTACCAACTTTTATAAGAAAGTTTAATTCAATGACTTTAGATGAAAAAACTAAATTACTTAAAAATCCATATTTAGATGAATTAAATGAAGTTATATTTTCTTCTTTATTCTTACAAGTTCAAAATATGGAAGACGTTAGGGAATTACTTAATAATAAAAAAATATTTTATAAAGTATTAACTTCTCCTAAAAATAGGAAAAAAAGAAATATTCTTAATATTATAGGTGAAGAAAATTTTCCATTATTAAAATATATTTTTGAAAGTGATTATATTTTAGATTATAAAGAACAATTCATTGATTATATTAATTCTATTGATTATGAACAGTTTAAAAAAATGTTAGAAAATATCAATTTAACAAAGCTATATCATCTTTTTTTCAAAGAGAATATACCTGAAGAGTTAGAAAATATAATTGGTGTTTCTTCTATTAATAAAGATATTTCATCATCCTTTTTTCAAAAAGTAAAAATGAATATATTAAATCCCTTAGGTGTTTTAAAAATAGATAATGAAAAAGAATTAATACTTTATATTAAATTTGGCTTATTAATAAATGTTTTAGAAGACTTTCCTGAAATTACTTTGAAAGATGGAGTTGTTTTGCCATATCAAGAAATATTAGATGTAAAAGAAGGAAAAGTTAATAAGTTAATAGCTTTATTAAAAGAAAAAGGGGATGCAAGTGAAGAAGATTTATTAGAAGTAAGTCTAAAACTTTATTATATTTTTGGTTATGATAATGCTAGGAGTATTATTCTTGATAAATTTACTAATATTACTCCTAGTGCTGTTAATAGAATTATAGATTTTAATTTTAAAGATCATAGAAGAGAATATCGTACTAAACATCAAGAACGTTTTTATCATTATGGAATGGAAAATGAAGTGATAGATGCCTTAAATAATAATAATTATGACTTTTTCTCTAAGCTTTTATATGATGTAGATGAAGAGAAGATTTTATGTTTAAGAGATGAGTTTTTAAAGATAGTATCTATATATAAAGACAATAAAGATTTACATGATGCTTTAAAAGGAAAACTATTAGAATTAATTAATGAAAGAGAGAATAAAGCGAAAGTAGATTATACTAAAGATATAAGAAATCGTTTATCTTTTAAGACTGATAGAAAGTTATCAGTAAAAGATTTAAAAGAACTATTCAAAGATGTTTCTCTTGTTAATTTATTAAATAATTATGATCAAGATATACTTGTAAGATTAAGAGAGTTCTTATTAGGTAACCTTAAAGATAATAATGATTGTCTTCTTCGCTTAATTATAAATAAGGAAGCGTTAGGACTAAATAATTTACTAGGTAAGTTAATAAATCAATATGATGTGATAGAATCTATTGCTAAGAAAAATAAACTATCCCTAAATTCATTACTTGATGTTATTGATATTGTTAAGACAAGCTTTTTTTCGCTTAAACCTAATCTTCAAGATATATTTTTATCAACAATTGCTAATATAATTTCTTCTAAAGAATATTGTACTGGCAAGAGTGAAGAAGAAATTTTAAAAGAAATATGTAAGTTACATGTTGAAAGAAAAACTAAGGTTTATGCAACAATACCTACAATAGAAGGCGAAAGTGATAATTTCTCTTATAGAGTCGCTCCTTTTGATGCAGAATATTTATTAGCAGCAGGAGTTGATGCGAAAAACTGTTTCCGTATTTCTGGAAAAGGAGAAGATTTTTTCCGATATTGTCTTACAAGTAATCAAGCGGTTATTATGTATTTTACTAATAAATTGACTAACCGTACTTATATATGCCCAATAATTCGTAGTGGTAATGGTATTCATTGTAATGGAGTAGATCCTAAATTAGAAGAGGATGAAAAAGATGATTTTTTTAGAGCTTTTACTAAGGCAATGGATGAAATTATTAGGGTAAGTTCTAAAGAAAGTATTGATGATGAGAAAATAGAAGTTGCAACAATTACTAATTTACATTTAGAAGATTATTTTCAAGAAAAAGATTATTCAAAATATCAACTTGAAACTTATATACCAATAGATTATCCTTGTTATACTGATTATAATAAGAAAGATAAAGAAAACTATATTATTTCTAGAAGTGATGATTATAGGGAAAATAAATATTATGTAGCCAAAGATAGGTTTTATCAGGCAAGAAAAGAAGATTATGAATTTAATATTGATAAAGAATATGATAAAGAAAGATTATCATTAATAGTTAATTCTATCGCTTATTCTGCTATTGATTATAAAAATATTCCTACTAGTAGAAAAAATAAAGAAAAAAGAAATTTTAAACTTATTGATGTTAATACCTTTAAATATATAGTAGGAAATAAAGATTGGTATGTGGCAATAGACGATCAATATAATATATTAGCAAATTTATTACCATTTGATGAAAGAGCTAAAAAAGACTATATTAAACATTTATCACAAGCTCCTTTATTAATAGAAAACATGGAAAAAGAGGAGGAAGAATATGGAATTAGTAGGGAAGATCTATCAAAAAATAAATAGTAGTAGTGGCTATATTTTAGGAAGTGATGATAAGTTATATTTATATTATAGTTATGATTTTTTAGAAGATTTTGATGATAAAATAGGAGAAGTAGTTTTGTTTAAACCAGTAGACTCTAAGATATTAAGAGCAACTTATATTTCTAAATATTATGGTGAGAATTAAATTTTAATGTCAATTTGTATTTACGAAAATTCGTAACTAATTTATTACATTTTATCTTGCTATAGAGAAATTAATATGATACTATTTATATAGAGGACATTTAATGGTTGGGTGTTATCTCCGAGTATTTATATTTGGAGGTGATACTATGAGTAAAAAAGACTTTTTAGTTTCAACACTACTTTTTATAATAATTTTACTTATTGTATTACTTTTTGTAGTTATTATTATATTAATATAAAAACAAAACAAAAAGAAAGCACTTAACTAAACAGCAGTTTAATTAGGTGCGAAACCATTACAGGAGAAGCACTTAACACATGCGACGTTAAATGTTCTCTTTTTTTAGTATATGTAAATTTCTTTTACATATACATAGTATCATAAATATTAACTTTTGTCAAAATTTTAACTTAACTTTATTACTTTATTATTTTTTCTAGTATTAGATTAATAATTATTATATAATAAGGGCATGGGAGGTTTATTAGATATGAAAACTTTAGACGATTTTGTAATCAATGAGTCTGATTATTACAAAGATACATTTGAAGAATTAAGGAAAGAATATTTTGAATTAAAAAATGATGTAGAAAGATTGAAGAAAGAAAAAGTAGAATTATTAGATAAAGAAGTTCGTGGTTATGAACTAAGTTTACGTGATAAACTTTATCTAGTTGAATTATTGGAGTTAGATAAAAATAGAAAGGGAAAAAATCCTTATGAAATTCAAAATATTATATATAAACTTTATAATGCATTTCCTGATTTAAAAGAATATGTTGATATAAATGATTTAATATATGAGAGAGAAAGAAGAATACGTGATATACTATTTGAAAAGATAACTTTTGATATAAGAGATGAGAATGAATATAAAAGGTTTTGCGAACATCAACTTGTACTAGTAGATAATAATTTAAAATGTGTATGTTGTGGTTTTTCTACTGAATATTACAATTTAACAGAACAAGATTTGGAATTCTTAGTAGAATCTGCAAGAAGACGAGGAATAATTTTTAATGATGTAACAAAAGAAGATTTACCACTTTTAACAATTTTAAAAAATGAAAGAGAAAAATATAAAGAACAGAGAACTTCTATTGAAGATTTTGAAGAAAATTGGGAGATGGGTAAAAGTGATTATGCAGAAGAGTTATTTTTAGATGATGAGCAAGAATTATTTAATATTAATTTGCAAGTTAGAAGAGCTCATATGTTAGATACGGGAATTTTAGAAGAAGGAAACACTAGAGTTTCTAATCCTAAATATTTAGATGAAGAAACGCGTGATAAATTATTATCTAGATTATTTGAAGATTATAAACAACTTGAATCTAGTGATACAAGATTTAAAGATTTATTAATGGAGGAAATATTGACTGCTAATTATGAGATTTTAATTTTATCTGGGGAAAGAATACCTAGGTTAGTAGAAAATGCTAATACTGAACAAACACTAACAGCTTTAGCTAAAGCAGTTTACAATATGTATAGAGATGATATAAGAATAAATAGAGATTATTTTGAAAATGAAAACGATGCAATTTTTTATGATTGTATAACTGCTAATCAAAAGGTAAATAAAAAAATAATAGAGATGAAAGGTATAAAATCTATTAGCATATAATATTTACGAAAACTCGTAACTAATTTATTACATATTTTTCTTGTTATGCAGAAATTAATTTGATACTATATTTGTAGGAACATTTATGTGGGTGTCGCCTCCTATTCTATAGGAAAGGAGGAAAAGGTATGAAGACAAAGACTTTTATTATAAAAGTATTAAAGCTCATACCTGTTATTTTATTTAGTCTTGCTTTCTTAGTTCTAACCTTCAAAATAAAATAGACACTCTGCATTAGAGTGCCACACATAGAATATATGAGGTGACATTCACTTGCAACCTAAATGTTCCTCATTTTTTATTTTATGTAAATTTCTTTTACATATTCATAGTATCATAAATATTAATTTTTGTCAAAATTTTAACTTGATTTTTTAGTAAATGCAGTATTATTTATTTTATTTTTTTCTTCATCCATTTCATTACATAGATTTCCCATTGCTACTATCTGTTTCTCATTAAATGATGAAAGTATTTCACTAGCATTTTCTCTAGAGAGATTAATAATAGATTTTAAATTTTTAGATCCTTGTAGTGGTAATAATAATCCTAAAGCATATCCTTGCCCTAAACCAGCATTTAAATCTAAATAACTACTATCTTTAAATATTTTATCTTCTCTTTTTACAATATCTTCAAAAAAGAAATTGTATTCTTCTTTATCATAATACTTAAATAAATCTTTTTCTAATTCATGATTTTCAAATATAGGATTTTTACCTTGCAAGATTACAGTAGCACTGTAAAGTCTTATAAATCCATATTCAGAAATATCTGGCTTTGTACATTCTATTTTATTCATATTTTTACTCCTTATCCACATAATGCAATATTTTTTAAAATTATATTCTTTCTCATTCACATTGTACCATTATTTTTTCTAAATAGATAGATAAAAAAATAATTTTATTATATAATTAAATTAGATAGAAAAGAGTGATGATATATATGAAAAAAATAATGGATGGAAATGAAGCTTGTAGTTATGTTTCATATAATTTTACAGAAGTAGCAGGTATTTATCCAATAACTCCTGCTTCTCCTATGGCGGAACTTACTGATAAATGGGCTAATGAAGGGAAACTTAATTACTTTAATCAGCCTGTTAAAGTAGTAGAAATGGAAAGTGAAGCAGGGGCTGCTGGTATGGTTCATGGTTC
>CAMLTY010000048.1 GCA_946486465.1 uncultured Mycoplasmatota bacterium | reverse complement strand
ATACTAATTTTAAATATAAATAAAAGATATATAAGGTAATAATAAATTACAATTTTTAGGAATAGTGATATGAGCAAATCAGAAATGGTTTGTTCTTTTTTTGGTCTTTAAATCCGAAACACTCACAAATTTTTTCTTATTACCAAGTTGAAATCCTGTTCACTCACAATTTTTTTGTTGTATTAAGAATAGCGTTGTCATAGATGTGGGACAAGGAGACTCTATATTTATACAACTTCCTAATAAGGAAACTATGTTAATTGATGCAGGAGAAGCTTATGAAGCTGATAACGTTATTAATTATCTTAATAATTTGGGTATAAAAAAGATAGATTATGTAGTAGGAACTCATCCGCATACTGACCATATTGGGGGATTAGAAGAAGTTATTAATACTTTTGATGTGGGGACTATTTATATGCCTAAAGTTAGTTCTAATAGTAAGACTTTTGAAGATTTACTTACTACTATTAGTAATAAAGGTCTTAAAGTTAAGACTGCTAAGAGTGGAGTAGTTGTACTTTCAGAGGATAATCTAAAATTAGAGTTTATCGCTCCTAATAGTGATAATTATAGCAATTTAAATAATTATTCTGCTGTTTTAAAATTAACATATTTAGATAATACTTTCTTATTTATGGGGGATGCTGAAACTTTAAGTGAAGATGAAATAACTAGTGATGTAGATGCAGATGTTATTAAAGTAGGACATCATGGAAGTGATTCATCATCAAGTGTTGAGTTTGTTAAAAAGGTAAGTCCAGAGTATGCTATTATTATGGTAGGAGAGGGTAACTCTTATAATCATCCTTATCAGTCTATTATAGATAGATATGAAAGTGTGGGTGCGAAAGTTCTTAGAACTGATTTAGATGGTAATATCGTTTGTGATAGTGATGGTGTAGATGTTACTTGTAGTGGAGATAAAGATTCTAGTAGTGATATTAGTTCTAGTACTACTAGTAGTAATATAAATCTTGTTAGTTTAGACTCTCCAATTAGCAAGGAAAGTGATGTTACTGTTAGTATAAAAGGGCTTCCTAATACTACTTACGATATTGATGTAATCTATTCTAGTGGGGCTAGTAAAGCAAGGGGTCTTGAAGATAAAACTAGTGATAGTGAAGGTAATGTTAGTTGGACTTTTAAAGTTAGTAGTAATGTTAAGCCTGGTACTTATGAAGTTAAAATTAGTGATGGAGAAGATAGTGCTAGTTATAATTTAGAGGTGACTGATTAATGAATGTAATTGTTGATAGAATTGAAGGAGATTATGCAGTTGTGGAAATAGATAAAGGTAAGATGTGTAATTTACCAATAGAATTAGTTCCTAATGTTAAAGAAGGTGATGTTGTTACTATAACTATTAATAAAGATAAAACTAAAGAGAGAAAAAAGACTATAGAAGAGCTTATGAATAGTGTTTTTGAGTAAATAAAAAGATTACGAAAATTCGTAACTTTTTTTATACATTTTTTTCTTGCGCTAGAAAAAATAATATGATACTATTGATGTAACGAGATAAATAGTTATCTTTAATACATTTAAATAAAAACAGAGGGAGGTAATGGATGATGGAAATTAAAAAATATAATGAGACAGTATTTGAAGACATTAAACATAGTGATGAATATGGTAATGAATATTGGTTAGCGAGAGAATTAATGAAAGCACTTGAATATTCAAAATGGAGTAATTTTGTTAGTGTAATAAAGAAAGCAAAATCAGCTTGTGAATTAAGTGGAAAAATAGTTTATGAACATTTTACCGACGCCGGCAAGTTGTCAAAAAGAAATAATAATGCAATAGTAAAAATAGAAGATTTTAAACTTTCTAGATATGCTTGTTATTTAATAGTACAAAATGCAGATCCTAGAAAAGAAGTTGTCGCTTTAGGTCAAACTTATTTTGCAGTTCAAACAAGACGTCAAGAGTTAACAGAGATAGAATATTCTATGTTAACGGAAGATGAGAAAAGATTTTATCAAAGAAATTTAACTAAAAAAGGAAACTATTCTTTAAATCAAGCCGCTAAAAAAGCAGGGGTTAAGATATAGAGAAGACATATTAGACAATATGGGTAGTGAAGAATTAGCTACTAATCTTTTTCGTATTTCCCAAACTGAAGCAAGATTAAGAAAAGATAATATTCAAGGAGAAGGAAAGGCAAATGAGACTCATTATAATATTGGTAAAAATATTAGAGAAGTTATTGCTAAAAATGGTGGTACAATGCCAGAATGTTTACCAACGCCTAAAAAGTCTTTAAAAGAATTAGAAAAAGAGAGGAAGTATCAAGATAAATTAATAAATTTATATTAAGACTCATTAACTATGAAAAGTGATACTTTGTTTATTGAGATATGTAATATAAAACATATTATTAGAGGGACTTTAATTAGTTGTTCCTCTTTTTATGTCTATTAAAATATTTACGAAAATTCGTAACTAATTTATTACATTTTTTTCTTGATATCTAGAAATTAATATGATACTCTATATGTAGGAACATTTATGTGGGTGTCACCTCCATTCTTAAGAAAAGGAGGGCTTATAAGTGAAGATAAAAACTTTTATTTTAAAGCTTTTAAAATCTGTCGCTTGGGTTGTTATAAGTCTTGCCTTATTGGTAGTGGCTATAAAAATATAAAATAAGACACTCAGCATAGGAGTGTCAATCATAAAACAATTATGAGGTGACATTTACGTGCAAAAATAAATGTTCCTCTTTTTAATTTTATGTAATTTCTTTTATGTATATACTATATCATAATTATTACATTTATGCAAATTTATTTTTTGCTGTATTTTAGCATAATTCTTTCATTTTCGGTATTGTATATTTAATAATAAAGAAATGATATATTTACGAAATTTTGTAATTAATTTATTACATTTTTGCTTGTTATCTAGAAATTAATATGATACTCTATATGTAGGAACATTTAATAGTTGGGTGGGACCTCAGAAAGGAGGTCTAGCTAATGAACAAGAAAGATTATTTGATTTTTTCTTTAGTAGTTATGTTGTTTCTTCAAGATATCTTGTTGCTATTTGCCATACTTGCTTTAAAATGAAAGAAACCGCCTAACTTACAAATGTTGGATTAGGTGGCTCTCGAAAAAATAATTAGGGGTCCACTCAACATGCGAATATTAAGTGTTCCTTTTAATATTGTATGAATTTTTTCTTACAAATATACTATATCATAATTATTACATTTATGCAAATTTATTTTTGCACCACTAACGATACATCTTTAAAGTAATAATTTAATATCTGTTTATAGTTATAACCTAATTCGGCTAGGTTATCTGCTCCTATAATACTTAGACCTAGGCCACTACCTATTCCTCTTGTTATAAAAGTAAGATAATCTTTCTTAATAATTATAGTAATATCTGTTGAAGGTAAATCTAAATATACGGCTAGACTTCTAGCATCTATTTTTCTTTCACCTAAGTCTAATTCTTTTATTCTATTAGAGTTACTTATACTTGTAATCTTTATAGTAAAATTATCACTTTTTAGATTTAATCTTTCTTTAAACTCTTTAATACTATAATTTTTTCTTTGTAAATAATTAGGATATGCTAAGTCCCAAAGACTTTCTTTTTTTATAGTGTAAGGAATACTTTTATCTTCTTCAGTATAACCATTACTTACTAAATGAGTAAAACATCTAATAGGTTTATTATCATTAATTAAATACTCTCCATTAGTGTCATCTATTACTTTGTTAAATAAATCATTTTTAATTTTGTATGTTTCAGGATAAGTAACTTTGTAATAATTATAGTTATGGTAAGATAAAGATAATTTTCTTAAATCAAGTGTATCATTATCTAAATTATAAATTACTTCATCTCTATATAGAACTGTTAAAGCTTTTAGAGTCTCTTCTCTTAAAGAGATATTTATATTACTAAATAAAAGACTTAATAATAATTCTTTTAAAGTTATTTTTTCTTCAGTATTAAGGGTTATTAAATAATTATTTAAATAAGTCTTGTTGTTGTTAATAGTAATCATCTTAGTACTAATACCATTTACAATAAAGACAATCTTGTTACCATTAAACTTAATATCATGAGTAACTAAATAACTTCTAGCTTTCTTTTTTAAATCATCTTCTTCTAAATCTTCACCAAATTCATAATTAACATTTAAATATAAATATAATACTTCTTCATTGTTACTTCTTGCAATCTTATAACTTTCTAACATATTATCACCTATTTATATAGTGATATGTTAAAGTAAATTTTATTCAAAATATTTTAATTCATTTTTATTATTACAGTTTTTTCCTGTTAAATAAGAATAATTCTTAAAAACAGTTTTTAAATTAATCTTTTTAGTTCCCTTTAAATAACTATTAACATCAGTTATTATCTTTTTAGCATCCTTTAAAGCAATAGAATATAATTCAATAAAAGATTCATTGTGTTTTTCTCTTTTTAGACAAGGATGAAGCCAGGTACTATGATTTAAATTTAAATAGTTATGGTCATCTTTTAGGGGAGTATGATAAGATATCGCTTGGAATTTAAAAGTCTTATCATTAGTAAATTTATCAACAGTTTTATAACAAAACATCTTTATTCCATATTTATCATATCTTAAATACTTTAAAGCTTTGTACATATCTTTTAAAGATTTATAGTAATACTTAGAAAAATCTTTAAAGTTAAAAGTCTCTTTAAAAGCATAATCTATTACTTCTATTAATTCTTTTGAGAAGGGTTTTAGGTCAAAAGTAAAATCATAGAACTTAAAACTATATGGTGTTATAAATTCCTTTTGTTTAATCATGTAATTATCTAGAAAGTTTTCCATATATTCATGTTTATTTCTATATTTGTAAGTATTAGGGTCTTCTTCATTTACTATACCTGTTTTATAAATTATAAAGGGGTGAAGTTTGGTATCTAGGGAGTAGTGAGCGATAAAGCCATAGAGAAAAGCCATTATTTCACTATTTTGATAATAATTATTATACTTTATATAATTAACTAAATTAATAAAAAACTCCCCGCTTTTATTTGTATGAAAGTATCCTTGGAAATCTCTTATATGTTTATCTTTTTTCTTTAAAAGATTATAAAAAATAAAAGAATCTGTACTTTGTGAAAACATTCTTAATCTCTTTTTTTCATCCATTAATAACTTCTTTAGACCAATGGGAAGTATATCATATAGGTCGTTTGCAAAATAAGCATGGGTAACAGTTGCAGGCATAGTCTAAATCAGTCCTTTCTATCTTTTTAAAGTATAACATAATTTTTCATAAAAATATCATATTTTTTCCACAAAAACTGTGATATAATCTATTCTAGGTGAGGAAGAAGATGATAGATAAGCAGTTTAAGAATCTAGAAGAACAAATAGAAATACTTAAATATAAAGGTATGACTATTAGTGATGAAGAATATGCTAAGAAAATACTTCTAAGAGAAAATTATTTCTTTATATCAGGTTATAGATATCCTTTTATGAGAAGTAATGTCGATAAACATTTCTTAGAAGGGGTTACTTTTGAAGAGATGTATAGTCTGTTTCTCTTTGATAGAGCGATTAGAAATGTATTCTTTAAATACTTGCTTGTTATTGAAAATAATTTGAAGTCTATATTTTCTTATCAATTATCTAAGAAATATGGATATAAAGAGAAATATTATTTACGGGCAAAGAACTTTACTAGTGATAAGAGTAGGCAGAAGCAGGTAAATGATTTGATTAAAAAGATGAAAAGACAGATTAGAATTAATGGGTCTCAACATACAGCGACTGCGCATTATATGTCTAATTATGGATATGTGCCTTTATGGATTTTAGTTAAAGTTTTATCTTTTGGAATAGTGGGAGAATTATTTTCAATAATGAAATATGATGATCAAGTAAATATATGTAAGATATATAATATACCACTTGATGAGTTTAGTAATTATTTACCAATACTTTCTAATTATCGTAATTTATGTGCTCATGAAGATATTCTTTATGAAAATAGAACCCAGAAGAAGATTAAAGGGACTAAGTTTCATGAGTTACTTGGTATAGAAAAAAATGAAGATGATGAATATAAAAATGGTACTAATGATTTATTTGCACTACTTATTATAATGAAAAGAATGTTAAGTTATAATGAATTTAAAGATATGTGTTTAGAGCTTGAAAAGAGAATTGAGAATCTTGAGTATAATTTGCATAGTATTAAAATAGATAAAATATTAGATAGAATGGGGTTCCCTAGTAATTATATGGAACTTGCTAATATTGAGAGGAGAGATGTAGATGAGTTCAGAGAGAATTAAAGAAGCGGTACTTATAATTGTATCTTTTGTTATAGGTGGGGTTTTAACCTTTGTAATTATAGGAGGAGAAGATTTAGTTGGGAATAATAGTAGTTCTTCTACAAATAGTGGATTAACTTGTAGTTCTGCTGATTGTACTAAAGTAGTGGTAGATGAGTCTGGTATTAGTGAAGCGGTAGAGAAAGTTTATGATGGGGTTTTGATGATTAGAAATTATCAAAACGATGAAGTAGCTTCTACTGGTACAGGTTTTGTTTATAAAATAGAAGGGGATTCTGCTTATGTTATGACTAATCAACATGTTGTAGATAATGCTGATAAAGTTACTTTAATTACTTCAAAAGATGAAGAGATAGATGGTGAAGTATTAGGAGGAGACTCTTATGTTGATATTGCTATTATTAAGATAAAAAAATATGATGGTATAAAAGCTTTACAACTTGGTAATAGTGAAAATGCTAAGTTAGGTGATTTAGTATTTACTATTGGTAGTCCTTTAGGTTATGAATATAGAGGTAGTGTTTCTACTGGGCATTTAGCAGGTAAAGATAGATTAGTTAGTGTTAGTACTGATAGTACTACTAGTGGAAGCGACTGGGTTATGAAAGTATTACAAACAGATGCTGCGATTAATCCTGGTAACAGTGGTGGACCTTTAATGAATACTAATGGAGAAGTTATAGGGGTTATTTCTATGAAGTTTGTACAAACAGAAGTAGAAGGTATGGGATTTGCTATTCCTATAGAGTATGTTAATAGTAAGATAGAGACTTTAGAAAAAGGAGAAAAGATTGAATGGCCATTACTTGGTGTTTCTATGATTAATGTTAGCGATGCTAAAGGGTCTTATAGATATAATTTTGATATTCCTAATGATATAGATAGTGGAGTTGTAGTTGCAGGAATTCAATCTGGAAGTGGAGCGGCTGATTCTGACTTAAAAGAAGGAGATATTATTACTAAACTTAATGGTGAAGAAGTACAAGATTCTGCATATTTAAGATATGAGCTTTACAAATATTCTGCAGGTGATACAATAGAGATAACTTATATAAGAGATGGTAAAGAACATACCACTAAAGTCGTATTAAGTAGTAGTAATGATTAGTAAGTAGAAAAGGACGTGTAGTTATGACGAAGTTATTACCTAATATGAATATTTTAGAAAAAGAAGAAAGAGTGGTTCTTCCTTCTTTTTGTAGTTTTATTAATGATAATAAAGATAGTTTAAGTGATTATCAAAAAGGAATTGTAGTAGATTATATTATTAGTAATGTAGCTTTTTGTAATGTAAAAACTTTAAATAGTGGTATTTATAATATGTTAAGAAATTATTTAATGGATAATATAGGAGATATTAGTTTTAATCTTTATGGTAATTCTATTAGAGAGATAACTTTAGGTAATATTAAAGCAGGACCTTTATTTAGTAGTAATTTTAGTAATGAAGAGTTATCTGATAGACATTTAAGTAGTAAGAATTGTTGTGGTGTTTTACCTAATAGAGATAATATGAAGAAATTATTTATAGGCTATGGTAATAAGAACTTATATAGTGATGATATAGGACATGGTGATAATGATTATAAAAATGCTCATATAGGAGAGTTTTACTTTAATTTAGATAGTATTTTAAAAGATGTAGATAATCCTTATATATTTAGATTTATTGATCATTATGATGATGATTTGCAAATAGAGGTATTATCATTTGATAAAGAAGGAAATCTTATAGATAGTGATATTTATGTTGATTATTTAGAAAGTTTAGATGGTATTAATTATAAAGTAGTAAGACAGATGCATAATGAATTAGAAGATTTAAATAGTTTACATGGAAGATTAAAATAGTTATTGCATTAGTAAACTTTCTTGTGATAATATTAAGTTAACAAGAATAATAGAAGTGGAGGTATAGATATGGCTAATTCAATTTATCAGGGTAAAATAAAACGTCAATTCTGGGGTAAATTAATTCGTCAATCTTTAAAAACTTCAGGTTTACAATATGTTACCTGGGGGGGGGGTGGTTTAGTAAATATAAGTAATAATATTACTTTCTTTCATAGTGTAAAAAGAATAGA